>CALLKH010000572.1 GCA_938008425.1 uncultured Planctomycetaceae bacterium
CGTCGATCGTGAGGCCGCAATTCTGACGGCTTCACTCATTCGTGAATTGCTCTAGTCGGCACGCGATCCTGTCGATGGGTTTCGCCGGCAGCTTTATGCCGTACGGCTCACGACGGCTTAGGGAATCTTCCCTAGCGCTTCTCGAAGAATTGCTTCACGCCGGATATTCGTAGTGCTTTTCATTTGACACCCGCTTTTTGGGCGTCCTACAATGCGAGGATGCAAGGGCAACGGTGTTGACACCTCCCTTGTCGCGTTCGGCTAGATAGTCCACACTGTAAATTTCAAATCGGCGTTTCAGGCGCGGCCCCGGTTGGTTTCAGGCGAAAGCAGGAAATCAGGGGTCGGGGAGGGCCCGCGCCCTTTATCGAATCTGAAATCAGATCGGTTTGCCGCGAGTGACTTCCATCGACATCGAGTCTCCAACCGATGTCGCCCGGTGTTTTTCCCGTCTCTTGAAAAGAAAGACCGCCCGAAACGCGGTTCAGCGTGACGGGCGGTCTTGTTGTTTCAAACCTGCGTGGTTCGAACCGGGCGATTACTTGCCCTTGAGTTCGACCTTGGCGCCGGCTTCCTCGAGCTCCTTCTTGAGCTTCTCGGAATCTTCCTTGCTGAGGTCGGTCTTGACTTCCTTCGGGCAGGCATCGACGAGATCCTTGGCCTCCTTGAGACCGAGGCCCGTGGCCGCTCGAACGACCTTGATGACGTTGATCTTGCTCGCGCCGGCATCCTTGATGATGACGTCGAACATCGTCGGGGCGTCTTCGGCTTCCGCCGCCGCGCCGCCCGCCGCCGGGCCGGCCATCATGACCGCGCCGCCGCCGGCCGGCTCGATGCCGTAGGTGTCCTTGAGATAGTCCGCGAGGGACTGGGCGTCCTTGACGCTCAGCGACACAATCTTGTCACCGAGATCCTTGACCGTCGCGTTGAATTCCTTTGCTGGTGCTTCCGCCATGTTGAAAATACTCCCGTTCATTCGACCGGCCGGGCCGCACAGTGCCCCATGGGCCGATCATTTCTCATCCGACAGCCGGAATCCCAGTGATTCCGTTTAACCCCGATTCACACCGCGTGCGAACCTGCCAATGGGGACCCTCGGCGTGTTTTCGTTCTGTCAGGCCACCCTGGTGATGGCTTCGCCTTTTTCGAGTTTGTCCGCGACCGCCTTGACGCAGCCGGCGATCTTGGAGCCGACCTTCAGCTGGCCCGCGATGCGGCGCGCCGGCGAAAGGAAGATCATGACGACGTCGCCCTGGAGCTCGGCCCGGCTTCGGCGCTTCGACATCTCTTCAAGCGTGATGATGTCCTCGCCGTCGGCGATGGCCTGCTTGAGTTCGATCGTCGGGTATTCCTTGACGAGGCGGATGATTTCCTGCGCCGCCTCGACGACGTTCGGGCCGGTGACGAAGGCACAGGGGCCCGAGAGGCTCTCGGCGAGCCGCTCCAGCTTGGTGCCCGCCAGCGCCCGGCGCGCGGCCGAGTTCTTCACGACGTGGAACTCGATGTTCTTCTTGTAGAGGTCCGCCCGAAGCGTGTTCGCTTGAACACCGGTCAGCGGGAGGACGTTGATCACCAGCGCGCTGTCGATATTCGAATAGCGCCGGCGAATGTCTTCTTCCAACAGAGTTTTGACTGCTCGACTCATATCGCACCTCGCCCCTGTTACTGGGCCACTTCGAGTTCAACCGCCGGCGACATCGTGCCGCTGATGCAGACTTTCTTGATGTAATGTCCCTTGCTGGTCGCGGGCTTCATCCTGCGGATGTGCTCGATGAAACCGTTGATGTTGTCGGTGAGATCGCCTTCGCTGAAGCTGGCTTTGCCGACGATCGCGTGGACGTTGCCGCCCGTGTCGTTTCGAAATTCGATCTTGCCGGCGGCGAAGTCCTTCACCGCGCCGGCGATGTCATTCGTCACGGTGCCGTTCTTCGGGCTGGGCATCTTGCCCTGCGGACCGAGGACGCGACCGAGGCGGCCGACCTTGCCCATCGTTCGCGGGTGGGCGATGGCGACGTCGAAATCCGTCCAGCCGTCGTTCACCTTCTTGATGAGGTCGTCCACGCCGACTTCCACGGCGCCGGCGGCCTTGGCCTGTTCGGCCTCTTCGCCGTCGATGAAGGCGATGACGCGCTTGGTCTTGCCGATGCCCTTGGGCAGCGAGACCGAGCCGCGGATCATCTGCTCGGCGTGCTTCGGATCGATGCCGAGGCACATGACGATATTGATGGTCTGGTCGAACTTGGTGCCGGTGGCGAGGCTCTTCACGAGCTTGACGGCCTCGTCCATCGGGTACTTCTTGTCGACTTCGACTTTCTTGAGATTCGCGGTGTGCCGCTTGCTGAGCTTCCGCATCGGTCGGCCGCGATTCTTGCGGCCCGGCGCGGATGAAACGGTGGGCTCCGGCCTCTTTGTCGGCTGGGCTGTGGCTTCGTCAGCCATGTCAGCCTCCTTTCTAACGACGCAAATGGTCTGCCACGATTCACGGCTCGTGGTCGAGCACGATCCAATTTGTCCGCTCTGCCTGTGTGAGAGGAGAGAGGCGCGGGGCCGGCATCGCCGATTCCGCGAGTCGTGACTGGCGGAAGCCATGGGGCGCCGCCAAGCACGAAAGAGCCCAGCAGAATAGCGAAAGAAGTGATTGCATGCAAGTGGAGCGAGTTACCTGGGAGGCCTCGATAAGGGGCGATGGTCGAAGTCCATCCGTGAGACTTTCGAGATCGAATGCGAGCATGGAGCCGAACTTAAGATGTTGTTGTACATAGAGTTATGACTAAGTGGCCTCGTGACAGCGTTAGCCGGGGGTCTCGAAGTTCACGCAACGATTCCCGTGGAACCAACGCCAGCCTGTCTGGTTGCGACGGAAGCAGGAAACTCTTCTCTACTGGATCGGCGAATTTCAACTCTCGAACGGTGTCGGCATGGGGTTGGATTTGATTACGATTGCCATGATCGGGACCGAGAAGGGACGACGCATGACAGCGGGTCGCTGCGCACCAACCGGTGACGTTAGTATGGCATGAAGGAACTGCGTTTCATCCAGAGGGCCGGGGCATGGAGACGCACACGGAATTGGATCTGCAACTCTACGAGGCGGCGCACAAGTCGGACCTTGAGGGTGTGCGCCGCGCGCTGGCGGCCGGCGCGAACGTCAATGCACTGATCGACGGCGTGCATTGTATGCTGGCGTATCTGGATGACGTCGGGATCGTGCGCGAGTTGCTTGATGCCGGCGCCGATCCGAACCTCTCATCCCCGGACTTCGCTCCTGATGCGCTCTACTGGGCGGCCAACTCCGGGAGGACCGACGTGGTGAAACTGCTGCTCGAGGCGGGCGCCCGGATTGAGCTGGAATTGAATTACTATCGTCGGGGCGGCGATATGGATTTCGATTTCGAAAGCGCGCTCCATGCAGCCGTCGAGGATGGTCATCTCGACGTCGTTCGCTTGCTGCTGGATTCAGGCGGCAAGTGTATGCTCGACAAGTTCAATTACGTCCACCGGACGCCGCTGATGGTCGCGGTCGACGAGCAGAATATCGAGATGGTCAAGCTGCTGATCGCCGCGGGGTCGGATGTAAACGCGCGCGATGAGCCCGGCATCGGGAACACCGCGATCCATCATGCCGTCAAGACTAGCAACGTCGAGGTGGTAAAGTTGCTCCTCGAGGCGGGGGCCGATCCACGGATCCCGGGCTGGATGGGATCGAGCGCGGTGGATGCGGGCCTGCGTGATTCGAAGCGGCAGATCGTTGAGTTGTTGGAATTCGCGATTCGTGCGATGAACGATGGCTGACGAGTCGTCGCCTGAGAATTGGCAATGCGTCCTCGAGGGCTTGGTCCCGCATCGGATCGAATCGCGCCGGCCGACAAAACTACCAAACACCGCCATTTCTGCCTCAGCCGTCCGAAAACCCGGGATTGCGACGAGGCCGGGCGCGCTGTAACATACTTTCACCTAGTGAGTTAAGCGCGAAGGCGGCGTTCCGGGAGGGGACGCCGGCCGGTGTTTACTAACGACCGTCGGGGCAACCGTGTCTAAGTCCATGAGCGACGCCGCCTTGCAGAGCGACATCGAACGCGAAGAAGCCGGACGGCGCGACGCGGCGGACGTGGCCAGAACGCTTGCGGGCGAACTGGCGGCGTACGACGAGTTGATCGAGCGGTATCAGCGTCGCGCGGTGGCGGTCTCGTACCGCCTGCTCGGCAGCATGGAAGACGCGATGGACGTTTCGCAGGATGCGTTCATCCGGGCGTTCAAGTCGCTGGCGACGTTGCAACAGCCCGAGCGGTTCGGGCCGTGGTTGATGCGGATCGTCAGCAACCTGTCGCTGAACTTCCGTCGGGCCCGCAAGCCGACGCTTTCGCTCTCGATGGGCGATGACGACGACGGCGGACGCGAGGAACGGCAGATTGCGGGGCGCGGCGATTCGCATGCGAGTCCGTCCGACGTCATGCAGTCGGGCGAGGCGGAGACGGCGATCACGAAGGCGATCGACGCGCTGCCCGAAAAGCAGCGGCTCGCACTGGTGCTGTTTGCCATCGAGGGCGTACCGCAGAAGGAAGTGGCGGAGATCCTCGAGTGCAGCGTTGAGATGGTGAAATGGAACGTGTTCCAGGCTCGGAAGACTCTAAGAACGAGCCTGGCGGAGTATATCCAGGAATGAAAAAAGACCTTGGACAGCTTGAAGCCCTCCTCTCCCGCGCGGGTGACAACGACCTGACGGCGGATGAGCGCGCCCGCGTCGATCGCGAGATTGCCGCGACGCCCTCGGCCGCCGGCGTTCGAGTCGAGTATGAGCGGCTCGGTCATCTCTTGGCCGGCTGGCGGCGGTTGACGGGAAAGCTGGACCTGTCGTCCCTTCGCCGCGATGTCTCGGCGCGCATAGCGGATCAACTGGCGGAGCGGGCGTCGAGCCTGGCCGATCGCCGGCTGGACCCGCAGGCCGTGCTGGATGAAGGCGCCAGTGAAGACACGAATCTGGGTTCGATGGTTCGCGAGATGGCGGCCGTCGATTCGGTGGTGCGGCAGTCGGCCGGCGAGATGCCGGAGGCGGACTGGTCGGCTTTCAAGGCCCGTGTGTCATCGGCCGTGCGTGCCGAGGCCGAGCGCTCCGGCATGCACGTCAAGACGCGTTCGCGGATTCCGGGCGGCGTGAAATGGTTCGCGCCGATCGCGGCGGCCGCAGTGATTGCGATCGCGGTGTTTCAGACAGGAACGCTGCCGGGGCCGGGCGGGATCGACCCGTCACCGGCGCCGATCGTCGTCGTCGAGCTGGATGTGCCGAATACATCGGGGCGTATCCAGTTCGCGTTCGACGAAGGTCCGCCGCCGAATCCGGAGGATCCGGCTTTGCCGGGGACGGCCATCGCCCGCAGCTCATCATCGGCCGTGGTGGGCTTCGATGATGCGGAGTTGATGTATTAGGAATGGTTTTGGGAAGCCGGCCGCGGGGTTGCGGTCGAGATGTCGGAAAAAGTCGCATCCAGCCTTGGACGGCCACGGGGTCGAATCGGCGCTTTTGCGTCGAGGTCGATCCCGCGCGGGCGTTCCAGGGCTCGCTGCGTTTGGCCATTTGAGGAATTCACATTATGAAGTCATACCTGTGGCACCTGGCGTGCGGGTTTTCGTCGATGCTGGTCTTCGCCGGTTCGGCGGTGGGCGAGGCGAACGGGGCGGATGTGGCCCGGGCGCTGGATCAGCCTTTGGCGAAGCTGTCGATTGCCGAGCAGGAACTGCCGGCGGCGCTGGCGGAGATGGGACGACAGGCGGGTGTCACGATCACGGTCGATGAGGCATCGGCCGATCTGTTGCCGTGGGGCCGACAGACCAAGGTCAAGCAGATCGTGGTGGAGAATTCGACGCTGCGCGACGTGCTGCCGCAGGTGCTGGGCGCGCTGGGCATGCGGTTTGAGATTCGCCCGAACGATGTGCTGGTCACGGCCGGCGAGCCTCTGAAGCGCATCAACCGGCGGGGAACGTGGGACGATCTCAAGCTGCTGCGCGAATTGAGTGAGACCGAGTACACGCCGGAAAACTTCGAAAAGGTGAAAATCCAGTACCGGATCTCCTCCAAGGTTGACGCGCCGGCGCTCCTGCACGGCCAGTTGGTGAAATCCGGCCGCGGGTCGATCGCGCAGATCCTCGAAGTCGCGACAGCGTCGCTGGGCTGGGTCTGGTTTCCCAACGGGGATCATGTCGCGATTCGAACGATGGAGGCGCAGATCGCCAATCGCATGTCGCGGCGCGTAACGTACCGCTTCGAAAGCGAGCCGCTTGCGAGGATTCTCATCGATCTGGCCGACCGGGCCGAAACGGCCATCGACTTCGAACCCGGCATGATGCTCAAGCTGCCGGCGACGGTGGCCCAGGGCACGTCGCTCATGCTGAACCAATCGTCGATTCGCCAGGCGTTTGAGCTGCTCCAGGCGGAGACTGGCATCAAGTATGAGATTCGGCGGAACGGCATCTACGTGGGGCTGTCGGACAACATTCACGGCCAGGCGGCCGGCGGCGATCCCACTGCGGCCCGCGGTTCGGGCGGGGCCTATGTCGGCAAGATTTCAATCGCGAGTTCCGACGGCAAGTACTCCTACGATTTTCTGCTGCGCGCGGACGAGCTTCCGGATGACATCCTTGAATATCGCCGGCAGATCATCGAGGAGTACATCCAGAAGATGCGGGCGGACATGGCGCCGAATGATGCGATTCATTCACCGGGCGGCGCGGGGGAGTAGCCTCGAAACGATCAACGTCGCCGCCGCACGAAGACTCAGGCGAACCGTTTGTAATCGCGCAGCCACGCGATGGCGGCGTCGGCGATGTGCGGATCGAACTGTCGGCTGCGGCCTCGCTGCAACTCTGCAATCACCTGGTCGGCGGAAAATCCTGTCTTGTAACTTCTGGGCGACATCATGGCATCGATGCAGTCGGCGGTCTGGAGCACCCGCGCGCCGAATGGAATCGCCTCGCCCATGAGGCCCGACTGGTAGCCGGTCCCGTCATACCACTCATGATGATGAAGAACGAGCGTCACCACGGGGCCGTGAAAGCCGGCCTGTTCGAGAATCCGCGCGCCGTCGGCCGGATGGCGCTTGATCACGATGAATTCCTCGACCGTGAGGCGTCCGGGTTTCGAGAGGATCGCGGTGGGCACGGCGATCTTGCCGATGTCATGAACGATCGCCGCCATGCGAATGATCATACTTTCGTGTTCGGGCAGGCCCAGCACGCGGGAGAGGTGCTGGGCGCACCGCTCGACCTGAAGCGAATGTCGCGAAGTATGCTGGTCGTAGGCATGAAGCGTGGTGAACAGGCCGACCAGTTTCTGAAGGTCGGGTTCACGATCCGGCGCGATCGGCATTCCCGGTCGGCCGAACGCCGGATAGGGCGACCGCATTCGCTCGGTGAATGATTGATGGGTCAGATGTTCGACCCATGCGGGATCGAGCAGCGTGGTCGTCGCCGAGGAGGCGGACTGGATGGCTGCGGCCGCGGTGAGGTTCGCGGCCGAGGGGACGGCGCTCGATTGCATGTCCGCTTCCTTCCTTCCGTTCACCACGACGGGCGCCCGCACTGGGCGGCGCAATCCGTCTGCGGGATTCATCGGTGGCGAACTATCCGCGCTTTAAGCGCGGGGCGCAAGACGGACCTCGGTGCTCCACGATTGCAGTTGAATTGCGGACTGCTCTGGATATCGGAGCGCGTGTGTTGCGGCAGGAGACGATGGGCCGCCGAGGTTGCGTCGTCTCTGGCCACCGGTGAATCGGTTTGCCAGCCCGGTTGGGACCGGAAACAATGGCCGCAGAGAAGGGAGTCAGTCCTGATATGGCATCTCGAAGCAGAATCGTCCTGGGACTCAATAGTGGCACAAGTGTCGATGGCGTGGACGCGGTGGCCTGCGAGATCGTGGGCCGCGGCGCGTCGATGCGCGTCAAGGTGATCGGGCATGTGGCGGGACGGTACCCGGCGGGACTGCGTGAGCGGCTGCTGAGCGTGATGGCGCCGGCGCGGACGACGACCGAGGAACTGTGCCGGTTGAATACGGCGGTGGGGCGCGTGTTTGCGGAGGCGGCGCGACGGGCGGTGAAAAAGCTGGGGCTCTCGCGCGTGGACCTGATCGGCTCGCACGGGCAGACGATCTGCCACCTGCCGCCGCGCGGCGCGGCGGATGAATCGCACGAGACGGGAACCTGGCAGATCGGCGACGCGGCGATCATCGCGGCGGAGATGGGCGCTCCCGTGGTGTCACAGTTTCGGCAGGCGGACATGGCCGTCGGCGGTCAGGGTGCGCCGCTGGTGCCGTGGACGGACTACGTGCTCTTTCGCGACGCGAAGAAGAGCCGGGTGATTCAGAACATCGGCGGGATCGCGAACCTGACGTGGCTGCCGGCGGGCGGCGGCGAGGACGACTTGGCTGCGTTTGACTGCGGGCCGGGGAACATGATCATCGACGCGCTGGTGCATCGATTCACGGGCGGCGAGCAGAGTTTCGATCGCGACGGGCGCATGGCGGCGAAGGGGTCGGTGCTGCCGCGCGTGCTGGAGGCGATGCTGGCGCATCCGTTCGTCGAGCGGCGGCCGCCGAAGAGCTGCGGGCGCGAGGAATTCGGCGCGCGGTATGTGGAGGCGCTCTTGTCGCGGTTTTCGGCGAAGTCGCCGACTCGCGGCGGCCGGGTGTCGCCGGAGGACTGGGTTCGGACGGCCACGCGGTTCACGGCGGAGTGCCTGGCGCGGGCGTACGCGTCGCTGGCGGGCGTGGCGGGGGCCGGGGCTGGAAAGTCGGCGAAGTCAGGGCGTAAGATTGGTCGGGGAGCCGCGGGCGGAGGAGATTCGAATCGCATCGATGAGATCGTGCTCTGCGGCGGCGGGGCAAGGAACAAGCTGCTCCTCGTGGAGCTGGTATCGGCGATGGCGCGGCTGGGGATTCCGGGTGCATTGCAGGTGACACCGATGGAGACGCTCGGGATTTCGGCGCAGGCGAAGGAATGCGTGTCGTTCGCGATGCTGGCGGCCGCGCGAATGGACAGAGTGCCGGCGAATCTGCCCGGTGTGACCGGCGCGCGGCGCCGGGTGGTGCTGGGGAGTGTGACGGTCTGAAGGAGCGATGGTCAACCTTCGAGATATTACAACTGGAGCGATCGAACCATGTCGGATTCTCATGAGCAGGGCGGCATCGGAATCCTTTGCTTCGTAGGAATGCTGGCGTTTGGGTTTCTGACGTTGATCGTGGCGTTCGTGCAGTTCGTCGATCTCGATAGCCGCCATCGCAGCGGGTGGGGATGGGGGGAGCGCTTCGTTTTGATCCCGATTACTGC
>CALLKH010000573.1 GCA_938008425.1 uncultured Planctomycetaceae bacterium
GGTGGACGATGGCGAGTCCAAGCCCCGTGCCGGTTGACTTGGTCGTCACGAACGGATTGAAAACCCGATCGATGAACTCCGCGGGAATGCCCGCGCCGCTGTCAACGATCTCAAGCAGCATGCCGTCTCGCCGATTCGAAGCACATTTCGCGGGCCGTGCCGAGAATCTCGCCCAGCCCGAAGCGCCCGCCGCCTGAAGACCATTGAGCAGCAGGTTCAGAATCACCTGCCGCAGTTTGCCGGGATCACAGAAGACCGACATCGATCGAACCGAATCGTCGATGCGAACCGACGCCCTTGTCTCCTCTTCCCATGGCCGCAGGGCGTCCTCCACATCCTGAAGAACGCTGTTCAATTCGACGCGGCGCCGCTCGAGTCGATCCTCCTGGGCGAAGTCCAGAATGTCTGACACGAGGCGATCGAGCGATCGCACACCGTTTGAGATCTTTACCGCCGCCGCGTGGGATTCCTGCCGATCCGCCAACTGCCGCTCAAGCATCGACGAGTAAAGTGCGATGCCGCCGAGCGGATTGCGAATCTCGTGGGCAAGTCCCGCCGCCATTTCACCCAGCGCCGCCAGTCGATCGCGGCGGCGCAATTCTTCGTTCTTTCGCCGGAGTTCGTCATGCAGCCGTGCGACTTCGGCATTCAGCCGCTCGTGCGAATCCTTCAGGCGATCCGTCACCTCGGAGTAGGCCTTCAGGATCGCTGCCAGCTCGCGCTCGCGTTCGCTCAGGCCGACCGGCGCCGCGCGTGCGTCATTATGCATCACGACTGCGTCGCTCATGTTGTCCGAAGCCAGAAGACTCAAGCCCGCGCCTCCGTCATGGTCGATTTCGATGCATTGCCTGCCGACGCGTAGGCCGCCGTCGCGCGACCGGCCGCGCTGTACCCGGCCAGCTCCGACGCCATGCCCTGCTTTCGAGCCGTCAGCGTGGCACTGTCGGTGCTGTCGCTGCTCAGAATCGAGCCGAGCGACTGATTGGCCTCTTCCAGGAGCTCGGCCACCTCGCGGCGCCGGGGCTCCTCAAGTTTCCCGTAGATCTCCGACCAGCGTTCGCGAAAGGGCGCCAGCAGTCCACTCAGACCGACGAGGCCGTCGACGAGGCGCTGGCGCTCGCTCAGAATCTCGAGCAGACCCTCGGCGTCTTCGCGCATGACGAGTTGCTTCTGACGATCCGAAAGCTGTCGCAGGCGGCGATAGAGCACCTGCTGGTGTCGCAGCAGTTCGATCATTCGTTGTTCGTCGAGACTATTCATGATGTACGCTCCGTGGTCGAGCCGTGCCGCGATCGAGTCGCGGCGGGCTATGACGACGTCGTTCGCTCCATCCGCTTGACCATGTCCTGCCAGTAACTTCGCGGCGACATTCCGCTCGCGGCGGAGAACGCCTCGTCGGGAATCGTCTTGAGCAGCCATTGCATGCGGGCCAGCGCCGATCGCGCTTCGTCCATCCGGCCGAGCCGCTGGTAGCAGTTCACCACCTGCATCATGGCCGCCACCGCCGCCGGTTCGTTTTCATAGCGCCAGGCCGTTTCGCGGTATGAATCCGCCGCGCGCTCGATCTCCCCCATGTCGAAGAGGCAATCCCCGACGTAGAGGTAACTCGCGCGAAGATAAGTGCGCTCCAGGTCGGTCAGGTCCGAGGCATCGCGCCGGGCGAACATGTCCTTGACCCGTTCGTAGTTTTCCATCGCCAGCCGCAGCCGCCGATCCGATTCGCGCCGAAGCGTCGACTCTTCCTCGCTCCTCAGTTGCGGAACCAGCGTCGCACTCTGCCGGTAGGCCTCGGCCAATAGGAATCGAAGCCGCGGCACTCGCGAATCGTCGGGATAGAGCGCCAGAGCGTCCTCGAGGCGCGTGACGCCCGTGTTCAGTCGCGTGAGAGACTCCTCCGGCTGATTCGCGGTTCGCTCCAGTTCCACCGCATCCGGAAGAACGTGGTACTCCGCCAGCAGCATCAGCGCATCGCGATACTCCTGGGCAGAGGGCGTAAAGAGCGGCGCCGGGCCGCGATCATCAACGATTTCCACCAGTTGCCGCGCGCCGCGGACAGCCTCTTCGCCACCAAGGCGAATCAGACACTCCGCACGCGGCACCATCGAGTCGAGCGCCTCGGGCTGGCGCGGAAACTCCTCGATTACGCGATCGTACGACTCCACCGCATTGGTGTAGTCGCCGACAGCCTGGTACGCCCGCGCGAGGCGATGAAGGATTCGTCCGCGAACGAGGGGAATCTGCTCAATCGTGTAGCGTTCGTTGAACCGGGAGAGATTCGAGATGACCTGGTGAACGAGTCCGGCGCGATCGAAGTCGTCGGCCGCCTGTTCCATCGCGCTCGCCGCCGCGATGGGTTCAGCGGCGGCCAGTTCTGAGCGGGCCAGATTAACCTCGCCGGCGCGGCGGAAGAGCTGCTGGGCCTTGAGGAGACCCTCGGGCGTCCGGGTGTCGGTCATTACCGCCGAAAGGCGCAGGCCCGCCGCGATCTGGGCCAGATACTGTCCCCGAAGCCGGGTGTCTTCCGGTTGAGCGAACGAAAGCGCCGATTCCAGGAATTTCACCCCGAGTTCCCGGCGCGATCCCTCAAGCAGTTCGCGGCCGATCGTGGTGAGTGTCATACGAACGACATCTCGATCCATGTACTCGTGATAGCGGCCCTCGGGCAGTTGATCCCGCAATCTGCGAAAGACTTCAAGCGCCCGCGCCGGACGCTCCAGCATGACCATGGCCTCGGCCCGGCCCAGTTCGCACGCATCGGCGATCGGCCCCGAAGGAAACGCGGCGAGCACATCGCGAAAGAACGCCATGGCCGACTCGGGGCGGTCGTCCTCCAGTTCCAGCCGGCCCAGGAGCCACCCGCAGCGTCCCCACAGTTCATCGCGCAGGTTCAGCGAGTCTCGAAGCGATCTGAGCAGGGTTTCCGATTCGTCGGCCCGACCAGTCGCGCGAAGCGAATAGGCCTGGAGGTAGTCCACCGCCGGCTTTTCAGGCGTGCCGTCGAGCCGTGACCGCGCCTCTTCGACCATCGCCGCCGCCTCCGCGACGCGATCGGATTCGAGCAGCCACCGTACGCGGCGTTCGGTCGCCCAGTAATAGTTGGACGGCAGTGCATTGGCATCGGCGAGGATCAGTTCAAGGTCGGCCATCGCGCCGGGAGAGATCGGCGCTCCCGCCGGGGAGTCGAGATCGACAAGCCGGCGACGAAAATGATCCGGATGAACGACGCCCACCCGGAGAGCCTGTCGCAGCGCATCCTCGCCATCGCGGGAGCGTCCGCCCCAGAAATAGGCGTCCGCCAGCGCCGCGTAGTCTTCACCTGTCGGCCTGGCCCCGAGGGCGACGGCCTGATCGAAGCTGGAGATGATCGTCTGGATGTTCTCACGGCGATGAATGGTGTACTGCGACTCGGCCGCGTGGACCGCCTTGACCAGCAGCCGGAAGAGTTCAGCCTGCTCCGCGGTCGGCCGTTCGGTATCCCTCAGGAGATGAAGGATGTACGCATTCATCCGCGTCAGTGCGCCGTTGACGCGAAGCACTTCGATGCGTTGAAGCTGCTGATCGAAGGAGAGCGTCTGCTGACCCGAGCTGATCCGAAACACGCTCGCCGCGAAGACGAGACTGCCGGCGACAAACACGGGGATCTGCCATCGACCGGCGATCCTTGCTCGAATTGTCGTTGTCGGCGCTTCGCTCATGATCAAACTCAATGCAAACCCGGCACACACTGCCGAGGCCGATTCTGCCCGGATCCGCGTCGGACCTGCCGGGACCTGAAAAATATCGGCGAGAAGTGCGCACGGGACCGAGTGCATTTTTCTGGGACCGTTCGGCAACTTCAGCCTGGGAAATGATTTCCAACCCTGATAAGCGGGCGGGACGAGGGCGTCTGAAAAATGGAAAAGAAAATTTCGCGCAGGCGATGCCGGCGCAGCTCTCGCGGCAGGCGAAATCGAGCGAGATCCGAGTGTGTTGAATGAGGGAGTCTACTGACGACCGCCGAAGAGCGCGGCCCGTGCGTCGATCAGCGACTCGAGACCGAGACCCGTCCAGTCGACGCGCAAACGACTGCTCCAGAGCTCGTTTCGAATCCCGCCGAGCGCATCGCCCGGGTTGCGAATGAAGAAACAGCCTGTCTCGCGAACTTCGAGCTGAAGAATGAACCGAGCCGCGAGAATGACGGCGTCGCGGTACGTGCGGATGCGCGGACGATCTCCGATGCGCTCCGCCAGTCGAAGTGCGTCGGCCAGCGCGGACAAATAGATGGCCGTGTCCGCCCCAACTTCACCCGCTCGAGAGACATTGATCGCCCCCCACAATTCAGGGAAGGGTGTATTGCGTTCGTTTAATTGAACGGATGCGAGGCGGTCCGCAAGCTCGAACGCCTTGTCGCTGACACGCGCATCATTCGATTCTGCATAATGTAAGCACAAGGCCCGAATCAGCGCCGCCGCGGCGCGGGGGTCAATCGTGGAGACCGCCCGCTCGTGGTAATAGCGCACCGCCTTCGAAACCGCTTCCGAGATTCGCGCGTCCCGCTGGTCCGCATGAACGCGGCACAGTGAGAGAATCGCCCGGCAACAGTCCGCATCGTTGAGCTTGATTTCGCCCTGCTGCTCTCCCTCGCCAATCGTCATGGCGATGAAGCCCGTGTCGGCCTGGGAAGTGATCAGCCCGTTGATCAGGCCGGCCTTTTCCTTCTCAAAATCCGAGCCGGCGCTGAGCCATTGGATCGCGGAGAGCAGGCGGGCCGTCAGCTCGAGAACGCCGGTATGGCCGACCGGGGCGAGTGCGAGGCCCACTTCCTTTTCATACTCGGTCCCGTCCGCCTTGCGGTCGAGAATGACCAGGGGCTCGAGGTGTGGTTTGAGCGCTTCGATCCCGCGCCGCAGGCCCTTGGCGGACTCGGCGTCGTTTCGGGCCTTGTGCAGACTGGCCACGCCTTCCAGCGCCCGCAGCTGAACCCGGGCGGAGTTTCCCTTTCCGTACAATCCCGAATAGGCCACGAATTCATGCGAGAATTCGCCATTCTTGTTTTGACGGTAGAGCAGGTAGGTTCCGATTCGGTCGATCGCGCTCTTTAGTCCGCTCTCGGTCACTGCATCCGGAGAGACCAGCGTATCGCCGCGATGGAGGACGATCGGCCGCGACCGTGCATCAGCCTGCCAGACGAGGTACGACCAGAACCGGTAGTACTTGATCTGCTCGGGAAACCGAACCTTATGTATACCACGAAGTTCGATCTGCTTTTCGGCCGCCGCGATGGCCAGATCCGCCGTGTATCCCTTGATGAAAATCTGACTGGGACGCGTCCATCCTCGATTGCCGCGGAACTCGACCCCGATTCCCTCGACACCCGGCTCGAAGGAGTGAACCAGAGCATCCGTCCAGGTTTCGCCGTTCTCGAAATAAGGGATCTTCAGATAGTCGACAGGGCCGAGCCATTCCAACTCGAGGCCATGGTCGTCGCCGCCCCGTTCAAGTTCCAGCTTGGCGTCCATCGCCGCCTGGCCCAGCAGCGTTCCCGCCGCGACGGCCGCATCGATGATCGGCATCTCGTCGGACTCGGCTTCGACCCGTGCGCCGCCGGATTTTCGAAGCGTCAAATGAACGATTCCCCGCATGTCGGCCAGCGACATCGGGCGATACTTGGGAGCCTGTTCCGGCCGGCCCAGCACTTTCGCGCGAAACGAGCGTCGGGCATAGTCCACGATGATTCGCAGGTCTTCTTCGTGGACGACAGGGCGGCCGTTCTCCGGCTGGGTGGTCGGCTGCGAGGCGACTGCATTCGGCTGCGTCGAGGGTGGAACGGTCCTGCCTCCCTCGTTTGATTCTCCAGAGGCGCCAGCGGAGGCGATGACGAGTATGAGGGCGCCGATCGATCGCCATCGCGAAGTCGAAGGTGTTGAGTCATTCGTTCGCAAACACTGCTCCCATGGCCGCCCGGATTCGCGAAAATCCGGGATCCGCGCAATTCTTGCGCGTCTGGACCCAATGCCGAACTGCGGCGGTCCGTCTGCTCAGGTCGGCATTTCGAATGTCTGACTGACGAGAAAACTCGCCTGCCGGTCGGTCATGGCGATCTCAACGGGCGTGTTGCCCACGAGATCCCCATCCAGTTGCACGGGGGCCGATATGTCGGTCTCAACCCTGACCCGCCGCGCTCGCCAGTATTGAAATCCTGAGGATCCGACGTGCGACTCCGACAGGACTTTCAAGGCCTGCCAGGCCAGACCGACTCGACTCCTGAATTCGATCAAGCACACATCAAGGAGACCATCGCTGGGGTGGGCACTGGGAACGATCCGCATTCCGAACGCGTAGCGGGGAATGTTGGCAACCAGGAGTTGCCCCCGACCTTCATACGCCCGCGATCCGTCGATGTCCAACCGAATC
>CALLKH010000574.1 GCA_938008425.1 uncultured Planctomycetaceae bacterium
TCGGCTTGAGCTTCTCATCGGCCAGGGTGATGAACTGCTCGTTGTTACTCTTCAGCGCCGCGCCGGAGAGCGCGGCGAAAGTTTCCTTGACGCGCTTCTCCATCTCCTCGATCTGGCGGCGCTGCTCGGCGAAATGCTCCCGCGCGGATTCCAACCGGGCCTGGGAGTCCGCCGCGGATTTCTCCTGGTGTGAAAGCGTCTCGCGGAGCGCCGTTAACTCGGCCTCGCGCGCGGCCAGTTGGGCGCGAACCTCCGCGCTGCCGGCGGTGAGCGCCGCCACTTCGCCGGAAAGCGCCGCCCGCCCGCGAAGCATGCCGACATAGGCGCCGCCCGCGGCGCCGAGGATCAGTCCAAGAATGATGTAGAGGGCGATGTCCATCCGCTGCGAGAACCTCTTGCTGGAAATTATCCCGGCTTGCCGTTCGGCCCGACGCGGCCGCTGAGGCATCCCAATCATTGTACGCCAAACAAAAAAAAATGCCGCGATCCGAAGACCGCGGCAAGGGGGAAGGAGGGAGGAAAACTGTGGTGTCTTTGATGGCGCCGCCGCCCGGCCCCGGTGTCAACGGCCGCCATCTGTTGAATGTTTGATGATCGGAACCTCGCCCGGGTTACAGCCCCGGGGATCCATGTCTTCCCCGGAGCTGACCGACTGCGAGCGCGCCGGGAATCGTTCGCCCCGCGACCCGATCTGTCATACCCGCCGCATGAGCTCTTCAAGCTGCGCGAACAGATCGAGAATCTCGGCCTTGATTTCAAGATACTGCGCCTGGTACACCTCTAGATCGCTCCTGGCGACATCGTATTCCGCATACGCCGCCTCGAGCAGCCGGCGGTACTCGGGCTTGCTGGTGCGTTCATAGAGCGACTCCAGCGACGCAATCTCCTGCTCAAGCTTTTCGACGATCTCCGTCGTCTTCACGATGAGATCGGTTGTCACGCGAAGCTTCGCCTGGGCGTCCTCGATCTTGAGCTTCACCGCCTCGATGGCCTTGGCGTCGGCGCGGGCGGGATTGACCGGGGCAAGAACGAGAATGCCGGAGCAGAGGCACAATGCAATCAGGGTCTTTTTCGTCAACATGATCGTCAGTCCTTTCAATGGGTTGTTGTCATTCACTGTTGAACCTCTGAAGACAGAACGATCGCCGGCTGATCGTCAGGCTCCACCGTGTTCACTCTGTGTTGAGAAAATGCAACGCACGTGCCACTCGAAAGAAACTTTCGAAATTTTCCACAAGTCCGGTGTACACAACAAACTGCGATCACTGCGGGCGAGAGCGCGAATGACCGAGGCTTCTGGATGAATCAGATTTGTGTGTCCACCGTCGGATCGGCGTGCACAGGCTCACATCGCTTCAGCGAAATCGAGACCCATGTGAGAAATCCGGACCGCCGGTGTATGTACTGAAGCGAAACGGTGTACTCGGCCGACTCGAATCCGTTAGAATCGAATTCACCGGATTCGAGGGCTGAAACTTGGAAACGACGCGGGCGAGCCTGCTCCTGAGACTGCGTGATCACGATGATCAGGCCGCTTGGGTGCAATTTGACCGGATCTACCGGCCGATTCTGTCGCGATTCGCGGCCGCGATGGGGCTGCGCGCCGACGCCGTCGAAGACGTCGTTCAGCAGTGCATGGAGGCCGTGGCGAAGCACATTCGCTCGTTCGACTACGACCCGACGAAGGGTCGCTTCAAGTCCTGGTTGCGGACGATGGTGCAGAACAAGGTCAGAAACACCTTTCGCGAGCGGCACGAACTCAGCGCCGACAGCGGCCGCCTGACCGCGATGCCGTCGAACGAGGACTCGCCGGAGGAGGTGTTCGAGCGATTCTGGATGCAGGAGCATCTCTGGCATTGTCTTCGCGAGCTTCGCGGTGAGGTGGAGGAAAAGACGTACCTCGCGTTTGAGCGCTATGTGCTGGAACAGAAGCCGGTGGATGAAGTGGCCAGAGAGCTGGGAATGACGACAAACCTGGTCTACACCATCAAATGGCGGCTGACCGACAAGGTGGCGGCAAAGATGAAAGAACTGTTGAACGATGCCGACCAATCCCCTGCCGACATGCCTGACCTATGACACGATTCTTGCCCTGCTCGCCGGCGATCTGACCGGGGCCGAGGAGCGGTGCGCGCGCGACCATCTTGAGGGATGCGAGTCCTGCCGGTCGCGCCGCGAGTCAATGATCAACTCTCACGACTCCTGGATTCGCGAACTCGGCCGCGCGGGTCCCCCGCGATTCGCCGGCGAACTCAGAACCGGAGGGGCCCCTGGCGAAACGCCCGGCGCCCCGAACGATCTGATTCCCGGTTATGACATCCTCGAGGAGATCGGCCGCGGCGGTCAGGGCATCATCTATCGGGCGATGCAAAGAAGTACGCGCCGGCTGGTCGCCATCAAGGTTCTGCGGGAGGGACCGTATGCCGAACGTGCGACCCGGGCGCGATTCGAACGCGAGATCGAGATCGTCGCCGGCTTCAACCATCCCGGCATCGTGACGGTGTTCGACTCGGGCTCGACCGCCGACCACCGGATGTACTGCGTCATGGACCTGGTGGAGGGTACTCCGATCGACGCCTACGTCCGTGACGCCCGGCTCACGCTCGACCAGGTGCTTCAGCTTTTTCACGCCGTCTGCGCGGCGGTGAACTACGCGCACCAGCGCGGCGTCATCCATCGCGATCTCAAGCCGTCGAACATCCTCGTCGACGCCTCGGGCCATCCTCGAATTCTTGATTTCGGCATGGCCAAGCGCACCGTGGACGAAGACGCATTGCTCGCCACGCAGACCGGCGTCGTCACCGGGACCGTTCCATTTCTCTCGCCGGAACAGGCGTCGGGTCGGCACCATGATGTCGACATCCGCAGCGACGTCTACGCGCTCGGCGTGATTCTGTACACGCTGCTGCACGGCGAATCACCGTATCCGGTCGATGGCGATCTCGGATCAACCCTTCGCAACATCGTCGAGACCCCGCCGGCTCGAACCCGTGTCACCGATCGGTTTCCCCGATCGAGGACTTCCAGCCGCTCGGGGTCTTTCGGCGACCTCAGTACCATCGTGCTCAAGGCCCTTTCCAAGGAACGTGAACGCCGCTACCAGACCGCCGGCGAACTTGCAGACGATCTCGAGCACTATCTCGACGGGCGCCCCATCTCGGCGCGGCGCGACAGCGGCCTTTACCTGCTGCGCACCGCCATCCGCCGGCATCGGCCCGCCGTCATATTCTCCTCCGTCTTCGTGTTCGTCGTCACCGGCTCCGCGATCGCGCTCGCCATCCTCTACGGCCGCCAGGGTGAGTTGCTGGATCAGGTTCAGCACGAGAAGACCATCTCCCAAAGCGCCGAGACCCGTGCGACGCAGCGACTCGAAGAGATCCGCAGCCTCATGCGCTCATTCCTGTTCGAGGTGGACGGGCGGCTGAGGGGAGTCCCAGGTGCGATCGAGGCCCGCGAACTCGGCGTGGAAACCGCCGTGAAGTTTCTTGAGAGCGTCGCCCGGGATATCGGCGACGAAGATGAACAGATGTTGGCGGAGCTTGGTACGGCTTATTCGCAACTGGGAACCATCCTGTGGGATCCGTCATCGTCGAGCCTGAATCAGCCGGTTCGGGCGGAAGAAATGTTCCGAATCTCAATCGGCCACATCCAAAAGCTGGTCGCGAAGCAGCCTGACGAGTTTCCGCCTCGATTTGCGCTCTGGACGGTACTCAACCAGTCTGTTGCCGTGCTTCGGGCGCTTCGACGATCGGCCGATGCAGAGGAAACGGAAAAACTCGCTATCGAGCAAACGAGGGAGATGGCGAACAGATTTCCGGACAATCCGAGCATCATGCGGATGATATTGCATCACAAGCGCGATGAGGCCGACAAGATCGCCAACGCAGGCGACGCGTTTGCGGCGATGGCGGCGTACCGGGACTGCCTGAAGTCCGCGATCGAAATTCGCAATCTTCTACCGAATGAAATTGAGCCCTGGCACGACGTCGGCCAGCTTCAAAGCTGCATCGGAAGAATTCAATTCGCCATGGGGGAGACAAAGAGCGCGCTGGCATCCGTCGACGAGTCCATCAAGTGCCTTCGACGCGTCACGTCGATGGACCATGGTGATGCGCGATTCGTGATTGACCTGGTCGCGGCACTGGACCTACGGGGCCGGATTCTGATCTCCGCCGGGCGCTCCGAGGATGGCATGCGGGACTACAACGAGTCCCTGGCGGTCGCGGAGCGCGTCGTCGAGGCGGACGCAAAGGACGCACGGGCATGGAGCTCGGTGCAGACCGCTCTGTGCCGCATCGGCGAGCTGGAGCTGGCCTCACAAGATTGGCGCAAGGCGGAATCGACCTTCAGGCGCCATCTGGAGGCCGCGAAGAAAGTCGTGTCGCTGCGGCCCTATTCCGGATTCTCCCAGCGTGAACTGGCGGTCGCGCACTACAAAATCTACCAGCTGCAAAGCGGTCTGGCGGGAATTGAGCACGAAAGCGCCGCCGAGCTTCTCGAATCCGCGCGGGCAGCGCTCAAGCAGACGATCGACATCTTCGAACAACTAAGGCAGGGCGGTCAGTTGGGTGCGGATGATGCATCGGTGCCGGATGAACTGGCGGCCGAGTTGGCCGAATTGGACAAGCGGCGGGAATCGCTCGCGGGCGAATCGGGGGGATGATTCACCTGCCGCCGAGCGCGATGACGACCGCGCTACTTCTCCTTCAACTCCAGCGCCCCGGTCCATTTCTCGCCCGGGGGAAACGTCTTGAGCTCCTGGCAGGCGTCGACGTACCGGCTCGCACCCGCGTCATCCGGCCGCCGCGCCAGGATTCGCGTGAAGTGAACGATGCACTCATCCCATTTGCGCGCCTTGTACAGTTCTACTCCGGCCTCGAAGCGCCGCGCGTATTCAAGCTGCGGTGGGTCGACTTCGCCCTTGCGGCCCATGATCTCGAAGACCGGAACCGTCTTCGCCTTACCCTTCACCTGTAGCTCGGCCAGGTAACGAAACTCGTAGGCGTCCTTTACGCGCTCCCGCAGGGCGCCCGAGACCAGAATGCTCGTGCCGAAAACCTTGTTCGCCGGCTCGAGCCGCGCCGCGAGGTTCACCACGTCGCCGATGATGGTGTAGTCGGCCTTGAGTTCCGAGCCCATATCCCCGTTCATGCACGGGCCGCTCGCCAGTCCGACGCGCATTTCAAGCACCTTGAACACCTCGGCGTCGCCGGAGGCCTGGCGTTCATGCTTCAGCTTCGTCAGTTCCTCCATTGCGGTCAGCGACGCCTCGCAGGCGGACCGGGCGTGATCCTCCAGTGGATCGACGGACGGATTAAAGAACGCCATGATTCCGTCACCCATGAACTTGTTGATCAGTCCACGGTGCTTCCAGATCGCGTTGCACATCCGCTCGAGATAAACATTGAGCACGCGCTGAACGACTTGTGCGTTTTCCCGCTCGGTGATGGTCGTGAAGCCCTTGAGATCGGAGAAAATGCACGTCATGTCGCGCGTCTGCACCGCCTTGAACGCCCGCGCGGCCTCGGGGCTCTCCGCGATCTTGGCGGCGATCGCCGGCGACGTGTACTGGCTGAGCTGCTTTCGAAACAGCCGCTTGTCGCGCTCGGCCGTGAGTTGTCGGAAGAGCGTGACGAACGCCCAGCAGAGCGAAACGGTGATCAGAAGCGGCACCCATTCGAGCCACGTGCTCGTCGCCTGGAAAATCCAGTACGCATTGAGAACCGAATACGTGAACAGAATGGTCACCGTGGCGCCGAGCGCGGCGGCGGGCCCGCGCGTCGCCGTGATCACGCCCGACAGAAGCCCCAGCCCGAGGCACGCCGCGATGCCGATCCACGGCGAGGGAAGCTGAATGAACCGCTGTTGGAGAATGGAGTTCAACACCTGGGCGTGACACATCACCCCGTTCGTTTGCGGTGCGATGGGTGTCGAAACGATGTCGCCTTCGGCCGTCGCGGCGTATCCGATGAAAATGTACTTACCCTGAATGACCGGGAGCAACTCGGCGCGGGTGGCATCGATGATCGCCCGAAGGCCCTCGTCGGCCGCATCAAGCGCGGGAAGATTCTCATCCATGATTCGGCCGCCGCGACGGATTCTGTTCACCTCGGCGTCGGTTTCGGGGTCCGACTCCCCCTCGGGCATCGGAAAACTCGCAAGCATCTCGATATTGCGGCGAACCATCACGACGGCCGACTCCTCTTCCTGGCCGATCTCATCCTGCAACGCGGAGAGTTCGGCCTTGAGTGCATCGATCGCAGTCGCATCCGGCGACGGTCCGATCTCAAGGAAGTGAACACGCTGCTCAACTTCCGCACGTCGTCGAAACTTCTGCCGATAGGCGATGTCGCCCGGAATCCGAATCCGTCGCTGGTTCTCACCCTCGCCCTCGATTCGCGTCACCTCTCCCTTGGCGATGCTGACCAGTTCGGCCATCAGGTAACGCCGCGCGATGGCGTTCTCCGCCAGCTTTCGTCGCGCGTCGGCGATGGTCCAGATTTTCGCCGCGGGGATGTGCGGAAAGTCCTCGCCCCGGTGCCAGCGCGCCGCCGATCGGGTCCAGTGAATGATCAGATTGCCGTTGGCATCGAGCGGAAGGCGGATTGCGTCGCCGCCGTCCGTTCGCGGCACCGAGAGAATGTTCGAAGCGTCGATCGATGCGCGCTCGACATCGAGCCCCATGATCCGCGCTGCCGCCGCGAATCCCATGTGCTCGACAACATGGTTCTCATACTGAATCAGCAGCGGCACGCGCCGCACGACGCCGTCAACATCCGATTTGAAGTTCACCGCGGCGATGTCGGCGGCGGCCTCCGCCAGCACATGTTCCAGCGGAACCAGGCTGGTGGCCGTCGAAAGCCGAGACGCCGCATCGGCATCGAACGGATGCATCCCCTTGCGCATCAGCAGTCGACCGACACCCGCGCTGTAGGCCCGTTGAAGATCCGCCGTGTCGGCGTTGCGACGGTTCATGGCGTCGCCCAGCACCGAGGCGGCCACCTCGCTCCAGGATTTCCTGGCGTCGGCGGCGAGTTCACGCGTCACCAGTTCATCGGCCGCCATCTTCTTGACGCCGGCAAACACCGCCCGCACCTGCGCCGCCTCAACACCGAGCAACTGAACGAGTTCGGCCTCCGTCAGTGTGAACTCACGAAGCAGAAATTCCAGCATCCGGATCCGCAGCATCTCGCGATCGATCCGCGCCCTGGCGCCCGGCGAATCCTCCAGACCAAGCCTCGCCAACACGGTGCCACGGTCGAGGTTCGGTTCGCCCTCGCGGAGTTTTCTAAGACGATCAAACAGCGGCGGGGGAGTGCCGGGGGGCGATGTCGACATCTGGGTCGCCATGATGACGTTACCGGCTCGCCGGAGCGCGTCCGCAAGTTCGAGATCGGGAAAGATCAGATTTGAAGCCGAAAGTTCGCCGACAACGGCCTCCGGGTTCTGTTCAAGCGACTCGCCAAACAGGCGGGGATCGATGTACGGCGATTCCGGCTCCGAGAACAGAAGATCGACCATCACGTACGAGGCGCCGAGATCGCCCAGCGTTCGGATCAGGTCCGCTGTCACGTCCCGATGCCAGGGCCAACGGCCGATCCGGTCGAGTGAGCCGTCGTCGATGTCAATGTGAACAATCGGCGACTTCGCCTCGAGCGTGTTGCACTTCTGCATGCGAAGGTCGAACGCCTGAAGTTCGAGTCGCCGGGCAATGTCAGTTCGAAAGGTCAGGTAGGTCGACGCAACCGCGACGGCCAGTCCGACCAGTGTCCCCGCCAATCGTGGTCTGTTCGCAAACATGTACCGGCGCACCTCGGCCGGCGATGATAACTGGACATGCAACGAGACCCAAGTCGATCTCGACCAGGGGAGATGGCGCCATCAAGGACGGGAAGCCATTGCCGCGACAGCGATTCGCCGACGGTGGTTCAGACTTAATACAGCCGGATGACCTTTGAGGAGGGATAGTAGAACGAGAGGATTTCCCGGTAGTTCATGCCGCGCAGCGCCTTGGTCTCCATGCCGTACTGACACAGACCGCAGCCGTGGCCGAAGCCCTTGCCCTCGCGGAAGACGAACCCGTCGGCCACATGTTCGACGGCGAATGCGGTTGAGCGCAGCACATGGCCGCCCATGCAAAGCCGGAAATCCTCACCGACGAGTGTTTCGTTGTCGCCGTTGGCCGCGTCCATCTGAATGCGAATGATGCGCCCGTCGGTGCCGATGTCCTTGGGCCGCAGACGAACGATCGTGCCGATGCGCTTCACCGAGGGATAGCGAGCGACGACGCGATCGGTGACTTCCTTGCGAGTCAGCTTGACGGGGCCCCAGCGATAGTAGCGAGATAGATAACAGTCGGTGCAGATCACATTGCCCGCAAGCGGCGGAACATCGGGATCGCTCGGCTTGAACTGCGAGATCGGCTGCGTCACGCCGCCGCAGGTGGATGAGTAATAAGTGCAGAAGATCCGGTCGCTGCCCCGCTCGTTCCAGGCACAGACTTCACCGGCTGTCGCCGTGACGGCCGTATCGCTCTTGGCCTCTTCACCTTTGACGCCGATGTACATCTGGCTGCCTTCGTTGTCGAAGACGTCCCAGTCGCGGCCGGGCGGGGTGCCGAGTTTCTGATACATCGCATAGGTGCGGGCGGCGACGCACTGCGTCTTGAAGGCCTCCGCGTGAAAATGGCGGGGAAGTTCGCCGCGAAGCACGCCGCGCAGATAGGACTCGATGTCGACGTGGTTGGTAAACCGAATCACACTGCCATCGACATGCAGCCGCATCAACCCGCGATAGGGGCTGCCGTTGATGACGATCGCCCCATCTCGACTGGGCGAAAAGGTAATGTCGCGCGACGTGAGCACCTCGCCGCCGATCTTGATTGAACCCGAGGGAGACGCCGAAACCACCGCCTCGCCCAGAGGTGAGTCCACTTTGCGAACCACCTGCTGGCTGGCGGTATCGAGGACTTGATAGCCGGAGGTAATGCGAAGCTTCGCCGGCAGCGCCGACTTCGCGATCTGGAGCCGAACGCGAATGACCCGATCGAGTTCAACCTTGGGCGGCGGCTCAACCGGCTTGTCGGGTGTGGTCCAGGGTACGCGGCCGTCTTGAATGCAGTAGCAGCCCCAGAAGATGAGCGCGATGCAGCCGAGACCGAAACCGATGCGGCGCGCGAACTGCAGCCGCGCCAGCGTTCGCAGGCGTCGCCATCCCTTTCGATGTGATCGTTTTGCCCGCAACGCGAAACGCTCCTTCGCCATGCGTCGGTGCTGTTCAGAAAGGGATACGCCTGAAGCCGCCGGCAGGTGCGGCGCAAATCCGCACACTGCATCGGTTCAGCGGGCCATCAGCTGCTGCGAAGCGCCATGCCGTACTCGGTCAGGCACTTCTTGATTTCATCGAGCGAGGTCTGCCCAAAGTTGCGGGCCGACATGAGCTCCGCCTCGGTGCGATTCGCGAGATCGGCCAACGTGCTGATGCCCAGGCTCTGAAGGCACTTTCGCGACCGAACCGAAAGCTGAAGCGATGCGACCGGCTTCGTGGTGACTTCGGGGTTGATCGGCCTCATCGGCGCCGCCGACGCCATCGCCGCGGCCGACGATGCACCCATGCTCGGGCGCTTCTCGTGGGCCAGCTGGCCGAGCATCAGCCCCTTCTGCGTGAGCATCGCCTTGATTTCCTTGAGCGAGGTCTCGCCGAAGTTCTTGTAGGAGAGCAACTCCGTCTCGGTCGTTCGAAGCAGATCGCCGAGCGTGTGGATGTTCATCTTCTTGAGGCAGTTTCGGCTGCGAACCGAGAGCTCGAAATCGGTAACCGGTATGTCCAGCACCGCATTGCGCCGCTCGACATCCTGCATCTGATCCTCGTCGATCACCATGTCGCCGGCGGCCATGACATCCTTGAGGTATAGCCGGGCCCGTGAATTGGAGGGATCGACCGCGACAACGCGCTTAAGGCACTCGGCGGCGCGTTCGTAGGCGCCCCGGTCTTCATAGATCACGGCGAGGTTCATCAGGGCATGCATGTGAACGTACGGAAAATCGGTGGCGCGGGCGTAGAGCTCCATCGCCTTGTCCTCATTGCCGTGAAGATCGTAGAGGTAGGCGAGGTGAAAGCTGGCGTGGGCATGCTGTTCGTCGATCGACAGGGCGCGCTCATAGGCATCGAGCGCGGGCTCCGTTTCGCCGCGCGCCTCGAGCAGCCGGCCGCGGGTGTAATGCCACTGTGCCGAATTCTCGCCGGCCTGGGTGGACCCCGTGATGAACGCGTCAGCCTTGTCGAAATCGCCCATCAGAATGTGCGTTTCGGCGCAAAGGCATTCAATCTCGAGCTTGTCATTCGCGCCCCGGGCCGCCTTCTCGAATTGCTCCAGCGATTCCGGATGCCGACGCCGCTCGCGGTACGCCATGCCGAGATACTTGTGCTTCTCAACCGAATCTTCGGCCTTCTCGAGCCAGTTGGTCGCCTTGGTGATGTTGCCGAGCAGCAGGTAGCACATTCCGAGCTTGAGCGCGCCGCGGCCCGTCGGAACATCCCCGGCGGCGATGCCCCGCTCAAGCTCCGACATCAATTCGTTGAGCCGGTTCACCGACTCGCGGCCGGAAAACGCGACATCCTTCAATGCTTCATAGGATTCGTGGTCAAAGGTCTGCTGTCCGAAGATGGTGGGGAGATCGAGAGTGGTTTCCATGATTCGAGGTCGTTCTCCAACGAAGGGCGAGACGGCGATTCCCGGCGCGCACAAAACGGGTCGCCATTCTCCGCGCACGGCTACCAGCCGAGAAGTCACCGCAATTATTCGAACCACTCATCATACCACGGGTGCTGACGCTGACAACCCCATCCGTCCTCCGTCAGCCGGCTCCGGATTGCACCCAATCCGATACGCCGAGGGCGCATCGTCAAACGCATCCAGATCGCTGATAAACCGCCCGGGGCGGGAGAATCGGCGCCGGCGGCAACCCGTTTCGAGTGTTCACCAGAGGCGTGCCGGGGCCCTCGAATCGATCGATTGAATCACCTTATCCACACCCTATTCACATTCACTGATCAGCCGAATTCTGAGTTGTATTCACAGGATTGCCACGTTATGATCCGAGATCGCGAAGTTTCGCGTATGTTCTCGTTAGTACATATTCGACAATAGTTTATGAATGCGAGGTCGATGGCGGGCCATCCCTCGATTCCTTACGACTTGAAATCAGGCCACTATCGATGATCGGTCCGAAAGACACCGTTTGGGCGGATATTCTCGCTTATATACATAGTCATTACCCGGCCGTCGCACGCGGTTGGTTTGATCAGATTCGACCAGGCGAACTCGACCAGGGACGCCTTACCATCATCGCCGGTGATTCCGCACAGCTTGTTTACCTGCAGCGACACTGCGTCAGGCCTTTCGTCGAAGCCGCCCAGTCCGCGACAGGCCGGCTCGTGACGGTCGAGTTCGCAAA
Organism: uncultured Planctomycetaceae bacterium; assembly: GCA_938008425.1. Classification (GTDB taxonomy): domain Bacteria; phylum Planctomycetota; class Phycisphaerae; order UBA1845; family UTPLA1; genus JADJRI01. The sequence continues at coordinate 11,457 of CALLKH010000574.1, forward strand.
TGGTAAGACGGGGTGGGGCACCCCGCCGGTGTCTGATCCCTCGCATGGAAACGATGCGCCCTCGTTCGAGCGCGACATGTCGCTGCTGCGACTGACCCCGGATTGCACCTTCGATCATTTCGTCATGGGGCCGTGTAATCGTTTCGCACACGCCGCTTCGCTCGCAGTCAGCGACGCCCCCGGCACCGCGTACAACCCGCTCTTCATCTACGGCGCCTGCGGACTCGGCAAGACGCATCTGCTTCAGGCCATCTGCCACCGCGTGCTCGATCAGGCGCCCGCAACGCGCCTGATGTACGTCTCGTGCGAAACGTTCGTGAACCACTTCATTGAGGCGGTCGAACGCGGAGCGCTCAACGGCTTTCGTGATCTGTACCGCCGCGTGGATCTCCTGGTGATCGACGACGTCCAGTTCCTCGCCGGCCGCGATCAGACCCAGGAGGAGTTTTTCCACACCTTCAACACCTTGTACCAGTTCAACAAGCAGATCGTGCTGTCGGCTGATGCGCCGCCGCCACAGATTCCGACGCTGGAAGAGCGGCTCATCAGCCGGTTTAACTGGGGCCTGATCACCCGGGTCGATCCGCCGTGCCTGGAAACAAGATGCGCCATTATCCGGAAGAAGATGCGAATCAGAAAAATCGAACTCCCTGAGGATGTGGTCATGCTGATCGCCGAGCGCGTCGCTTCAAACACGCGGGAGCTGGAAGGGGCGATCAATCGCATTCATGGCCGAGCGGCGCTGGAAGGCCGCCCGGTCGATCTCGCTCTGGCGAGAGAGGCCCTCGGCGACGAACCGCAGCAGCCGGTGCGGCAGGTCAAGATCCAGGACATCATGAAGATCGTCACCGACCGGTTTGACGTGAAGCTCTCCGACCTCCAGGGTCGAAAGCGCAGCCGGTCGATCGCATTGCCGCGACAGGTCTGCATGTTCTTCGCCCGGCAGCTCACCCAGCACAGCCTCGAGGAGATCGGCGGCTTCTTCGGCGGACGGGATCACACCACCGTGCTCCACGCCAACAAGCTCATCGCCGACCGTCGCCAGAACGACTCCACCTTTCGCTCCCGCCTGGAAGAGATCGAAAGCGCCCTGCTCAAGAGCAACTGACGACGACCCGGGGCGGGAAGAAATCGCGACACAGGCGCATGCGAGTTGATGTGGATAAGCTGTCAGCCGGAAAGGGGTTCGTCGGCCGCGTCCGAAAGCGACGTTGCCAACACTGAAAAAGGGGTGGAACTCGGGGGCTGCTCACAGGGCTCCTCACAGGTTGTTCGCATGGACGATGAGGCTGTTTTCGAGTAAGCTTTGCGTCGAATTGAGGTTAAGTCAGAGGGCTGAAGAAGTCGCTGATTTTACAGCACATACGAAGAAAGAATACTGGTTCTTTAAAGAAGATTATCTATCTATAAGAGCCCGCTCTGATCTGTGATGTGTGCCTCGAAATCCGTTCGGACTCGATGTCGGAATCGTGTCGCTTCGATTACGATGACGCCTTCGTTGGATCCGGTTTATTGCGCAGGTTGACACCATGAAATTCATCTGTGATCGAATCGCACTTCAGGAAGCCCTCGCCGCCGCCTCGAGCGTCGCCATGACACGAACGCCGCGCCCGATTCTCGAATGCGTCCGCGTGACGGCCGAGAAGGACGGCCTCGTGCTCACCGCCTACGACCAGGAAGTCGGCATTCGCTGCCGCATTCCCCAGGTCGAAGTCTCCAAGCCCGGCGAAACGCTTGTTCACTGCGCCCGCCTCATGTCGATCATTCGCGAGTCGAACGATGAAACCATGTCGTTCGAGTCCGATGACGACGTGCTGAACGTGCGCGGCAAGGACAGCCACTTCCGCGTGCTCGGCCAGAGCGTTCGTGAATTCCCGCCCGTGCCGGGCATGGAAGGCGAGCCCAATTTCACCGTCAACCTCGGCGAACTGAAGACCGCCATCGACAAGACCCTCTTCGCCGCCGCCCGCGAAAGCACGCGATACGCGATCAACGGCGTGCTCTGGCAGAAGCGCGGCAAGAATCTTCGCCTCGTCGCGACCGATGGCCGCCGACTCGCTCTTTCGTCCGCGACCATCCAGGACGCGACCGACGGTGACGTTCAGGCCATCGTGCCCGTCAAGGCGCTGCAACTCATCGGCAAGCTCCATCTCGAAGGCGATGAGGCCGTCGAGGTGCGAATCACCTCGAATCAGATCGTCATTCGATCCGGCCGGGCGACGATCAGCAGCGTGCTGATCGAAGGCAACTTCCCGCGCTGGGAGGACGTCATTCCCCGCGACAATGACCGCGAAGTCTCGATCAAGACGGATGTCTTCCTCAGCGCCGTGAAGCGCGCCGCGCTGCTCTCGAGCGTCGAGTCGAAGGGCGTCATGATCAAGCTTCACAAGGATCAGATGGAACTTTCCAGCCGGTCGGCCGAGCAGGGCGAGGCCAACGTGAAGGTGGATGTACCGTTCAAGGGCGCCGAGTTGAGCATCGGCTTCAACCCAGAGTTTCTGATCGACGCCCTCAAGGTCTGCGACGAGGACGCAACGCTCGAACTCAAGGACGGCACGAAGCCCGGCCTTCTCAAGTGCGGCAAGGACTTTCAATACGTCGTCATGCCGGTGAATCTGTCGTAGGTTGAAACTTTCGTAGTCGGGAGCCGGCGTGGCGCATTTTCCCAACGAACGAAGAGAGCAGTTGTCGAAGCGCGAGGCAATCCTTCGCTCCAACGGCATGGAGTCGGCCTCGCCCGCCGACGCCGAGCTTTTCTGGCGGCGCTACAATGAGGGTCGCCGCCGGCTCCAGTGGAAGGCCCTCACGATCGGCGACATCGCCGGCCGCTGGCTCCGGAAAGAAGTGACGGCGGCAGGCGGAACCATCGGCCTCTTGAAGCGCGTCTGGACGCGCGCCGTGCCGGGCGAATGGCAGGGGCGCTGCGGCATCGAGGGGTTCTCAAAGGGAACCGTGCGTGTCGTCGTGGATGCGAAGTCAACGGCCTTTGTGCTCCGTCGCCGCGTGGAAAAGGTATTCGTCGAGGCCCTCAAGTCCGAGGCGCCCGACCTTAAGGTGAATCGAGTTATCTATCGCATCGGCGCACGCGCCTGATCCCGCCGGAAACGGCGATGCGGAGCAATTGAAAGCGAAACGACTGGAATGAGTCCCCCGGATCTCAATATTCCCAATGCCATGGATGAAGCAGGCAAAATAGGTTCCACCGATGGACAGGACGACGCGGTGAATCCTGCAACCGTGCCGTACGACGAGAGCAGCTACGGCGCTGATTCCATTCGCGTTCTCGAAGGCATGGAGGCCGTACGCAAGCGGCCGTCGATGTACATCGGCGACACGCAGCTTCACGGCCTGCACCACCTCGTCTGGGAGGTGGTCGACAACTCGGTCGACGAGGCCCTCGGCGGCCACTGCAAGCAAATCGTCGTCAAGATCGCCGCCGACGGCGTCTGCACGGTCATCGACGACGGCCGCGGCATTCCGGTCGAAACCAAGTCCTTCCCCGATAATCCGCTGCTCGACGGCAAGAGCACGCTCGAAATCGCCCTGACGGTGCTGCACGCCGGCGGAAAGTTCGATCGAAACAGCTACTCGGTGTCGGGTGGTTTGCACGGCGTCGGCGTCAGCGTGGTCAACGCCCTCTCGGAGTCGCTCGTCGTCGAGGTTTGCCGAAACAAGAAGCTCTACACGATGCGCTTCTCCCGCGGAAAGGTCGTCAAGCAGCTTGAATGCCTCGGCGACACCGACCAGCGCGGTACCCGCGTCGAATTCAAGCCCGATCCCGAAATCTTCGCGGATACTTCATTCCGCACCGAAACCCTGGTGACGCGCCTTCGCGAACTCGCGTACCTCAACGAGGGCCTTCGAATCCAGTTCATCGACGAGCGCTGCGACAAGCGCGAAGATTTCCACTACTCCGACGGCCTCAAGGCGTTTGTCGAGTACATGAACGAAGGTAAGGACGCGCTCCATCCCGTGCGGGTGCTCGGCGCGAACGACGAGGAAAGCGGCGTCGGCTGCAAGATCGCCTTCCAGTGGAACGATTCCTATAACG
>CALLKH010000575.1 GCA_938008425.1 uncultured Planctomycetaceae bacterium
GCAAGCACCAGCGCCTCGCCGATGACCATCCGCACCAGCTGGCTCTTCGTGATGCCGATGGCACGAAGCACCGCCAGGTGTTTCGATCGACTGGAGACGTTGGCGGCCATCAGGTTCGCGAGACCCAGCGCGGCGATGATGAGCCCCACGAACGGCACGGCCGACAGGAGCAACGTGACCCGGTTGATGTTCTCATCGATCTGGCGCTTGAGTTCTCGGGCGGTCACGAACGCCCGATCCGGGTGATCCATGCGTTTGAGCATCTCATTGACGAGGCGGACTTCGGGGGAATCTCCGGGCAGCGGCGACTTGCCGGCGAGGGCGAACGTGGGACGGCCGGTCTTGTCGCTGACTCTGCCGGGTATTCCTTCCGGCGCGAGATCATCAGAAGTGACGGATTTTCCGGACGCCAGATCGGGATCGAAATTGAAGAGGACCAGCTTTCCGAAGTCGCGATTGAAGTGCTTCTTCGCGTCGCCGAGCGTCCCGATGAGCGCGCCAACGGCGTACGACTGAAAATACGACTCCGCGGCGAAGAAACTGATGGCGATGTCCAGACCGGGCGAGGCGATGACACCCGCGATTTCAAACCGGGCGTTGTAGAGCACGTATTCCTTTTTGACCATGGCTTCGACCCAGATTCGAACCTTGTCGCCGACGCCCTTCTTGTAGGCCGATGCGAATTCACGGGTGACGAGAACGTATCCCCCCTTCCGCAATTTGGCCTTTGCCGTCTCCTCGTCGCCTTCGAGAAACGTCAGCCGGACGATGTCGAAACCTTCGTCGGGGTCGATGGCGATGAATCGCTGGAGTGGATCGTGCCGGAAGAGCTCCAGCAACATACTCTGTCGTTTCGGCTTTCGCAGCGAGAAGCCGATGTCGTCGGCGACCGTCATCGCGGCGACGCCGTCGAGCTTGCGAAGCTCCCTTACCTTTTCGAGCGGGCGGGCCTCGTAGAAATAGAGCAGCGCATCGGGAAACTCACTCGGGAACTGCCAGCCGGCCTTCACCGAGCCGCCCCAGACGATGAGCCCGACGATCATCGAAAGGCCGACCATGAGCCCGGAGCAGATCGAGGCGGACCTGAACGGCGCCTTGTGAATCTCGTCGCCGAGCAATTCGTGTCGCAGGCCGAGCACGCGCCCGGCGATGCGCACCGCCGGCCGACCGAGCAAGATGACCAGGAACGGAACGAGAAGCGCAGCGCCGAGGTAGAGCAGGATGATGCTGGTGATCGCCTTGGCATCGAACAGGCCCTGGCCGTCGGCGGCGAGGGAGCGAGCCGTCAGTTCATGGGCGACGAGCATCACGATGCCGACGCCGGTCGAGAGCCAGACCCAGCGTATGACATTCGGAGCACCCGGCGAACGGACAGCCTCGACCGGAGATACTTCGAACGCGCGAATCGCAGGAAAAACGGCCCCCAGCAGCGTCGTGCCAATGCCGCCCAAAGCGGCGAGCCACACACCCGGCACACTGATCGCGAAACGGCCCAGATACTCCGGCACGAACTGCATCGTGAGCCACTGAAAGCCGAGGCCGAGCGGCACACCCAGCAGTGTGCCGACGATGCCGAGCGGCGCGGTCTGAAGAACAATGAGGCGGCTGAGCTGCCAGCGCGTGACACCGACGCAGCGCAGCAGGCCGAGTTCGGCCACGCGCTCCGTCACGCCCATGCTCATCGTGGCAATGATGATAAAGAAGGCCGTGAGCAGGACGACACAGGCCAGCAGCAGCATGATGAACTGAAGCAACCCCTGGGCGGCGCCGAGTTTCTTGAGCTGCGCCTCGGTGGTGCGCACCTCCATGGCCGGCGGGGTGTTGCCCTGGACGCGAATTTCCTCGCGCTTTTCGGCGACGACCTTCTCGACGGCGTCGGCGATTTTCCGGATGTTCGCACTGGATGGATCGGCCGCGATGATCTCGACCGACTTCACGAGATCGGGCAGCCGGCAGAGTTTTTGCACCTCGTTGAGCTGGGCCCAGACCATGAAGGCCTGGTTCATGCTCGCCCGTCGACGATCGAGCAGGCCGATGACAGTGAAGGCATGCGCGGGGTTCGGCGCTTCCTTGTGACGCAGGAAAACCCGGTCGCCGACACCGACTTCCAGCCGTTTCGCGAGGAGCTTCTCGATGACGACGGCGCTGCGATCATTCGCCGCGAGCATCCGACCCTCGACGATGTTGTAATTCCGGAAATTCAATTCCTCAGTCGGGATGATGCCGGTGACTTCGATGCGAACAAAGTCTCGATCGGCCGGAATCAGCGGATCACCCGTGATGGTCGCGCCGCTCGCGGGCTGGGTCTCTGTTGCCCTGGGCGACGGAGCGATTTCGACATACTCGCGCGTGCGCGTGGTGATGTGGGCGATGCCGGGAACATCCTTCACCCAGCCCCGCACCTCCTGGTGGATCGTTCCCCAGACGCCGGCGCGCGATTCGACGACGACATGGCTCCGGCCGATCCAGTCGAGCACGACATCGGTCACGCCGCGGCGCACGGACTCGTAGCAGCAGGTGACCCACACGACGACGGCCACGCCGAGCGTGATGGCGACGACGGCCAGCGTCCCGCGGCCGGCCCTAGTCCGCCAGTTCCGCGTAGCGAGCTGCAACCAGTGCCGCATCTCCGCTCCCTTTCGGTTCGGCGACGCCCGTAAAGCGTCCGCCCTTGATGAAATGCACGATGTCGGCGGCGGCGGCGGCGGCGGATTCGTGGGTGACCATGAGCACCGTGGTCTGCCGTTCGCGCGCGAGATTGCTGAGGAGTCTCCAGATTTCGCCGGACGAGGTGGGATCGAGATTTCCGGTCGGCTCGTCGGCGAGGATGAGCACGGGATCGACCATCAGAGCCCGGGCGATGGCCACGCGCTGCTGCTCGCCGCCGGACATTAGCGCCGGACGATGCTTCAGGCGATGACCGAGATGAACGAGGCCCAGAAGCTCGCGGGCCCGTTTTTCCGCATCGTCGCGACCATCGACGAGAAACGGAAGCATGACATTTTCAAGCGCGGTGAGCGACGGGAGCAGGTTGAACGACTGAAAGATGATGCCCATGCGGCGGCGACGAAAGAGCGTGCGCTCGGAATCTGACAGCTTGTCGATGTGGCGGCCGTCTACCAGAATTGAGCCTTCGTCGGGCAGATCGAGCCCGCCGATGAGGTGAAGCAGCGTGGTCTTTCCGGAGCCGCTGGCGCCCATGATGGCGACAAACCGGCCTTTTTCGACGCTGAGATCGATTCCGGCGAGGGCGTGGATGGTTTCGTCGGCGAGGAGGTAGCGCTTATGCAGGTTGGAGACTTGAATGACCGTCGATGGGGTCGCCGTTGTTTCCATGAATCGCGCCGAGTATGATCGCAATTGATCCGCAGACAAGCAGACGGATCATGTTCCGGATCGACGGCGCGTGCAACGCGCGAACCGCCGCAGCATCACATCGTAGCGGGCCGGGGCGTTAAAGACAGCCTGACAGATGCGCATCATTTTCACATCCGATCTTCACTACAACATCGCCCGGAGCGCCGGCCCGACCGAAGCGGTCGCCCGTCGGATCTGCGAGCACGGCGGCGACGTGCTGGTGCTCGTCGGAGATTCGGCGTCGACCGACCTGCGCGTGCTCGAACGGGCGCTGGGCCTCTTCGACGGCTTCAAGGGCGCGCGCGTGGCGGTCGCGGGCAACCACGAACTCTGGACCGTCGGCGGCGCCGATTCGCTTCACCGGTATGAAAACGAACTTGCCGCGGTGTTTTCACGCAACGGCTTTCATTATCTGGACCAGGCCCCATTTACGGCGAACGGCCTGGCGATCGTCGGCAATGTGGGCTGGTACGACTACTCATTTCGATCGTCGCTCATGGGCATTCCGCTTCGATTTTTCCAGCGGAAGGTGGCGCCGGGGGCGGCGGCTCGCATCGAGGAATGCCGCGATCTGCTCGAGGGCGCCGAGGACGTGAGCGAGGCAGCGATGCAGGTGTCAACACGCTGGATGGACGGCGTGCGCGTGAAACTCCCGATGAGCGATGTGGCGTTCACCGATCACCTGGCGAAGAAACTTCGCGGGCAACTGGAGTCCGTTCACGACCGGGCGGACCGGGTGATCGCGGCGATTCACCATCTGCCCTTCGCCGAGCTCGTGCCCCACAGCATGATTCCCGACTGGGAGTTCGCCACGGCCTATCACGGGGCGGAACTGTTCGGCGAGGTGCTGCTGGACTTTCCCAAGGTCTCGAATCTTTTCTGCGGCCACATCCATCGGGAGCGCCGCGTGAAAAAATCGCACATAGAATGCTGCAGCATCGGATGCACGTACACGGACAAGACTTTCGAGGTGCTGGATGTCTAGGACGCGAGAAACGTGCCGCGGCGCGGCGACACTACAAACGATACTTCAAATCTGCCTCTCGGCAGCGCTGTGGGCCGGCGCGGGATTCCTGATTCCGGGGCTGATGCGTGCCGACGACTCGACACCCGCGATCGACGACACCGGCCGCGAGGCCCGGGTGACGCCGGCGGTGCGGGTCTTTCGCGATGCCAGCCCGGCGGTGGTGAACCTGTCGACCACGAAAATCGTGACGGTGCAGCGATCGTTCGGCGGAGGTCTCTTCGACGACATGTTCGACTTTCCGATGCTGCGACAGCCGCGACAGTTCAAAACGCAGAGCGTCGGTTCCGGGTTCCTGATCCACCGCGACGGTTACCTCGTCACCAACGCCCACGTCGTCGATCGCGCGGCCGAGGTGAAGGTCACATTCGCCGATGGCACGGTGCTGGACGCCGAAGAGGTGGCGATCGATCGAACGCACGATCTGGCCGTGCTGAAGCTGAATGCGCGTCGGTCGCTGCCGCACTTGAAGCTCGGTCGAAGCGACGATCTGATGCCGGGGGAAACCGTGGTGGCGATCGGCAATCCACTCGGCCTTCAGCACACGGTCACCACCGGCGTTATCAGCGCGCTGGACCGCGTTCTGCACTTCGACAACGCGACGGACTACAAGGGACTCATTCAAACCGACGCCTCGATCAACCCCGGCAACTCCGGCGGTCCCCTGCTCAACGTGCTGGGCGAATTGATCGGCATCAACACCGCGATTCGCGGCGACGCGCAGAACATCGGCTTCGCAATACCGGTCGATCGGCTCACCGAGCTCCTGCCGGTCATGCTCGACGTCGAGCGGCTCAAGCAGGCCGAGTTCGGCATTCACTTCAACGGCAAGCCGCAGCGAACCGGCGTCAAGGGCGTGCTCGTCGAGCGCGTCGATCCGGATTCACCCGCGGAGAAGGCGGGCATCAAGCCGGGCGATCTGGTGACGTCGATCGACAATCAGCCGACGCCCGACTTCATGCAGGCGTTCAGCCTGCTGGATCGCACGCCGATCGGACAGTCGATGAAGATCGACATCGTCCGCGCCGGCGACGAGACGAAATCGGTTGAAGTGCCGATCGCCGAGATTCCCAAGCGCGACGCCGCAAAACTCCTGGCGCGATTCTTCGGCCTCGCTGTGCGCGAGATGACGCCGGCCGACCTGAAGCTGATGGGCATCAACCGGCCGATCGGGCTCGTGGTGGAAGGAATCGAACCGACGAGCGAGGCGGCGGCGCAGCGGATGGCGCCTGGCGACATTCTGACGAAGTTCGGCGGTATCTCGGTCGGCGACACCCAAACGCTGGCACACCTCGTGCGACAGGTGAATCGCGGCGACCGGATTCCCATTCAGATTCTTCGCATTCGAGCCGACTCCATTCTGCGCTTCGAGCTGGCGCTTGAGGCGCAGTAATGGCGAGCGTCGTCATTGCACCCGACAAATTCAAGGGCGTGATCAGCGCGCCGGCCGCGGCGCGCGCGATCGCAACCGGTGTGCGCCGCGCGAGACCGGATGCGGAGATCATCGAACTGCCCATGGCCGACGGCGGCGAAGGCACGCTTGAGATCATCGTTGAAGCGATGTCCGGTCAGCGTCGCAGCGTCCGTGCGACGGGACCGCTCGGAGATCCGCTGGAAGTACCCGTGGGACTGGTGCGGGAGGCGACGGCGGCCGTCATCGAGCTGGCGGCGGTTTCGGGTTATTCCCTCATTCCCGAGGAGCGGCGCGATCCGCTCAAGACCACGACGTACGGGCTGGGCGAGGTGATCCGCGCCGCGGTGGAGACCGAAATCGAGGAGATCATTCTCGCGTTGGGCGGCAGCGCAACGGTGGACGGCGGCGCGGGCATGATGCAAGCCCTCGGCATGACGTTCTACGACGCCGACGGTCGAAGCCTCGACGCGCCGCTGGGCGGCGGAAATCTGTCAAGAATCGCCCGAGTGGCGTGGGACCGGCCGCCGGAGAATCTCGCCGATGTGCGGTTTACCATCGCGGTGGACGTCCTGAACCCGGCAAGCGGACCGAACGGCGCCGCGACGGTGTTCGGCCCCCAGAAGGGCGCGGACGCCCATGGCGTGGCACTGCTCGAGAAAGGAATGACCTCGTGGGCGAATGTGCTTGAACGATCCGCCGGGCGATCGATCCGCAACGAGCCGGGAACCGGCGCCGCGGGCGGCGTCGCCCTGCCGCTGCTCGCGCTGCTTTCGGCACAGATCGTGCCCGGCGTCGACCTGGTGTGCGAGGCGAATCGACTGGCCGACCGGATCGGCGCGGCAGACCTTGTCATCACCGGCGAAGGCCGGCTGGATCGGCAGTCGCTGATGGGCAAGGTGGTCGGCGCCGTCGCCCGCATGGCGCGAAGCGTCAATGTACCGTGCGTGGCGATGGTCGGCGCGACCGGCGAAGGGGCCGAAGAATGCATGCACCTTCTGGACGACTGCATCACGCTCGACGCCCCGCTGCCGGAGACGGAGCGGCGGCTGACGGAACTGGCTCAGCAGATGGCGATGGAGTGGATCTGATTCATGAAGCCGACTTACGACGCGATTGTCATCGGACTCGGGGCGATGGGCAGCGCCGCGGCGCACCAGCTTTCGCGGCGAGGGCTGCGCGTGCTGGCAATCGAGCAGTTCGACGTCGGCAACGCGATGGGCAGCTCCCATGGGCGAAGCCGTGTCATTCGAAAGGCATACTTCGAGGACCCGCGATATGTGCCGTTGCTTCATACAGCGTATGACCTGTGGCGCGAGATGGAGTCGCAGACTGGCGGGTCGCTCCTGCACCTCGTGGGCTGCATGAACATCGGGCCGAGGGAGCACGAATGCATCCGGGGCGTGCTGGAGAGCGTTCGCGAGCACGGCCTGGCGCACGAGATCCTGACCGCCACCGAAATCTCCGCCCGATGGCCCGCATTTCGCCCGGCCGACGGGGATGTCGGCGTGTTCGAGGCCGACGGCGGCTACGTCGTGCCGGAGCAGTGCGTTCGGCTGCAAATTGACGAGGCGAAGCGACACGGCGCGGTGATTCAATGCCGCGAGCGGGTCATCGGATGGACATCATCATCGAGCGGCGTCGAAGTCGAAACGACGGCGGGTCGTTACGCCGCCGCTAAACTCATCGTCACGGCCGGCCCCTGGCTGCCGGAATTGATGGCGTCGCTGGGACTGCCGCTGCGCGTGGAGAGGCAGGTGCAACTCTGGTTTCGGCCGATCGACGCGACCGGCCTGCCCGAGGCGCGGCTGCCGTCGTTCATTCACTTCGTGGGCGAGCGGGCCTACTACGGGATTCCAATGCGCGACGAGCACGGCATGAAGGTGGCTCGGCATCACGACGGTGACATCACCACTCCGGACAGCGTCAATCGCGAAATGACCGCCGCCGACGAATCGGACGCCCGCGACTACATGAAAGAGCATCTTCCCGCGATTAACGGCCCCCTGCTGGATGCCAGGGTGTGCCTTTACACCAATACCCCGGACGATCATTTCATCATCGATCGCGACCCGCGCGATGAGCGTGTGGTCATTGCGGGCGGATTCTCCGGGCATGGATTCAAGTTCGCGCCGGTCGTCGGCTCGATCCTGGCGGATCTGGCGATGGATGGACGGACATCGCACCCCGTAGATTTGTTTCGAATCGCTCGATTTGGCGCGTGACAAGCCCCTGCGCATGACGTTGTGCTTCCCCTGCCCGGTCCAGGCACCACTCACCCATCGACGTAACGGGAGTGTAACGATTCACACTCCCGCCCGGCGTGGCGTGAATCGATCGGGAAGATCGCCTACAATCCCGGCCGATACGTCCTTTGTTCCGCCTTGACGAATTATGCCCTTCTATTCGCAGCAGGAAGAGACGCAGTCATCCAATGGGATTCGAGCGCTTCAGCGCGAGAAGCTCACCGAAATGCTCCGCGCAATCCTGCCGGCCAACCGGTTCTATCAGAAGAAACTCGGAGCAGTCGTCGAATCGCAGCTGAATGCCGGCGACACCGAGCTGGACCTGGCGGCGCTGCCCTTCACGACGCGCGGTGAGTTGGAGAGCGACCAGTCGGCGAATCCCCCGTACGGCACCAACCTCAGCTTCCCCGTCGGCGCGTACTGCCGTCTTCACCAGACCTCGGGCAGCCTTGGGGCTCCGCTTCGCTGGCTGGACCGCGAAGAGGACTGGCGCTGGTGGCGAAAGCTCTGGGCGACGATCTATCGCGCCGCGGGCGTGACGGCCGACGATCGATTCATCTTCCCCTTCTCGTTCGGCCCCTTCATCGGATTCTGGGGAGCGTTTGAGACGGCCGTGGCGATGGGCAACCTGTCGCTGCCGGCGGGTGGGATGACGACCAAGGCGCGGCTTCGGTTCCTGCTGGACAACGAGGCGACGGTGATCTGCTGCACGCCGACGTATGCCATGCGCATGGCGGAGACCGCGTCGGAAGAGGGCATCGATATTCAGCATTCCAAGGTTCGCGCGCTCATCGTCGCCGGCGAGCCCGGCGGGAGCATTCCGGCGACGCGAGAGCGAATTGAAAGCGCCTGGGGGGCGCGGGTGTTCGACCACTCCGGCATGACCGAGGTCGGGGCGTACGCCTTTGAATGCGTCGAAAACCCGGGCGGGTTGCACATCACAGAGTCTGAATTCATCGCCGAAGTCATCGACCCGCAAAGCCTGAAGCCCGTCAAGGAAGGCGAGCAAGGCGAACTCGTGCTCACCAACCTCGGGCGATGGGGCATGCCGCTCATTCGCTATCGCACCGGCGATCTCGTTCGACTGACGCGGGGTGTCTGCGCCTGCGGCCGTTCATTTGCGAGGCTGGAGGGCGGAATCATCGGTCGAATCGACGAGATGGTGACCATTCGCGGCAACAACGTGTTCCCCGCGGCAATTGAAGCTATACTGAGGGCGATTCCGGAGGTCGCCGAGTATCAGGTTGAGATCGACGAGAACGGCACGCTGCCGGATTTGAAGATCATCATAGAGCCGACGGCCGAGTCAAACCCGGAAGCGGTGTCGCATGCGGCGGCGGATGCGATCCGCGATCGGCTCAACTTCCGGCCGGTCATCACGGCGGCGGCCTGTGGATCGCTGCCGCGATATGACATGAAATCGCGGCGCTGGAAACGGCGTCTGAAAGATCAGTAAGGCAATCGGCGTAGGATGCCTGCAAACCATAAACCCAGCATGAGAGGACCCAGAGGCATCATGAATAGACGTTCGACGACTCGAAGCATCTTCAGCATCGCGGCGTTGGTTCTGGCGACAACGTCCGGCGCGGCCTTCGCGGCCGACTGGGCGCAGTGGCGCGGTCCGGAGCAGACCGGCGCGACGCGTGAAAAAGCGGTGGTCAAGACCTGGAGCCTGGACGGAAAGAACCTGCTCTGGAAAAACCCGACGGGCGGCCGGACGACGCCGATCATCGTCGGCAACCACCTGTACTACAGCGGCCCGGTCGGCAAGGACACTTCGCTCAAAGAGGCGGTAATCTGCCTCGACACCGAGACCGGCAAGACGCTCTGGACGCACCAGTTTGACATGTTCCTCACCGACATGGCGGAGAATCGTGTCGGCTGGACGGCACTCGCGGGCGACCCGGAGTCGGGCTACGTGTACATCCACACCACGAGCGGCGAATTCGCCTGCCTCGATCGGGACGGCAAGCTGGTGTGGAAGCACTCGCTGATCGAGGAATACTCCCGCGTCAGCGGCTACGGCGGTCGGCTGCACACGCCGATCATCGATGAGGATCGTGTGATCGTCAGCTTCCTGAATGTGAACTGGGGCAACCAGGGCCGGCCGACGCATCGATACGTCGCCTTTGAAAAGAGCAGCGGCAAGGTCCTCTGGTGGATCGAGCCGGGCGGCAAGCCCGAGGACACAACCTACTCGGTGCCGGTGGTCGCGGTGATCGGCGGCAAGCGAATGCTCATCGCCGCCAACGCGGATGGCGTTGTCTATGGCCTTCTCGCCCGAACCGGCGAGACCGTCTGGAAGTTCGATCTCAGCAAGCGCGGCCTCAACGTGACACCCGTCGTGCAGGGCAACAAGGTGTACATCGCCCACAGCGAGGAAAACCTCGACTCGACGCACATGGGCCGCATCGTCTGCATCGACGGCAGCAAGACCGGTGATATCACCAAGTCCGGCGAAATCTGGCGGCGCGACGGGTTGCCGGTCGGCTACGCCTCGCTCTCGATCGCCAACAACCGGCTCTACGCCGTCGACAACTCGGCGGAGATGTACTGCCTGAACGCAGACAACGGCGAGACGATCTGGCAGCACAGTCTCGGCCGCGTGGGCAAGGGTTCGCCGGTGGTGACGGCCGACGGCGTCATCTACGTCGGCGAACAGAACGGTATCTTTCACATCCTGAAGGATGCGGGCAGCAGCTGCGAAACGCTCGACAAGAAGGAGCTCGAAGGCCCCGACCACATGGTCGATGAAATCTTCGGCTCGCCGGCGGTCGTGAACGGCCGGGTTTATTTCATGTCGCGATACGGGATGTACTGCCTGGCGGACAAGGACGCCCCGGCGCAGACGGTCTCCGTTCCGCCGATGCCGGCCGAGGCGAAGTCGGAGGACGCCAAGCCCGCCAAGCTGTTCGTCTTCCCGGCCGACGTTTCGATTTCACCGGGCGATTCGGTTCACTTTGAGATTCGCCTGTTCGACGCCCATGGTCGGCCTGTCGACGCAAAGGGCGCGAGTCCGCGATGGACGATTGCCGGCGTGCCGGGCTCGGTCTCCAGCGACGGAACCTTCAAGTCGGATCCCAAGACGCCCTACGGCGCGGGACTGCTCACCGCGACGCTCGGCGAAATCAGCGGTGTGGCGCGCGTCCGGACCGCCGCGACGCTGCCGATGCGGGAGAACTTTGACGCATTCGCCGCGAATTCGATGCCGCCGGGCTGGGTGGGTGTCGCGGGTAAGACACGCATCGTCGAGCGCGACGGCGAAAAGGTGTTCGAAAAGGTCGGCGAGAAGAACAAGCCGTCGCCGGCGTGGCGCATGCGGGGGTTTGCGACCGTTCCGCAGCCGATCGGCTACACGGTTCAGGCCGATATGGTCGGCGAGGCGGCGCGGAAGCGCTTCAAGCCGGACATGGGGCTGCTCAACTGCCGCTACGAGATGCAGATTCTCGGCATGTCGAAGGAGATCGAATTGTCGCGCTGGCGCGATGAGCCGAATCACGGGCTTCGCAAGCGGATTCCGTTCGAGATGCAGCCCGGGCTGTGGTACACGGTGAAGTTCTCCGTGACGGTGAAGGATGGCAAGGGTCTGCTTCAGGGCAAGGTCTGGCCGCGAGGCGAGGCGGAGCCCGAGGCGTGGACCATCGAAGCGGAAGACCCGGCGCCGACGAGTGAAGGCAGCCCGGGCCTGTACGCGATGTCCAATGGAACAACCGAGAAGAGCGACGGCGCGAGCGTGTTCTTCGACAACTTTGAGGTAAAGCGGAATGACCAGTGATCAAAGAGGGGCAGGAAAAGCAATGAAAACATACACGGGAAATTCTCCAGGTCAGACATTCGGCCGGGCCGTTCTCAGTTGCACCGGCGTGATCACTGCGATCTGCCTTGTGGTCTTCGCCGCTCCGGCTCAGGCCGACGACAAACCCGCGCCCAAGCGCGGCGACTGGAAAATGTGGGGCGGCGCGCCGGATCGCAACATGACGTCGGACGAGGTCAACATTCCGGCGACATGGGACATCAAGACCGGCAAGAACATTCTCTGGCAGGTGCCGCTTGGTTCGCAGACCTACGGCAACCCGTCGATCGCCGACGGCCGCCTGTTCGTCGGAACGAACAATGAGCACGCCTACCGGCCGCACTTGACGGGCGACAAGGGCATTCTCATCTGCTTCGAGGAGAAGACCGGCAAGTTCCTCTGGCAGGCGACGCACGACAAGCTGCCGGCCGGCCGCGTGAACGACTGGCCGGACCAGGGCATCTGCTCGGCGCCGCTGGTCGACGGGAACTACGTCTACTACGTCAGCAACCGGGCGGAACTGATCTGCGCCGACGTCAACGGCTTCCTCGACGGCAAGAACGACGGCCCCTTCAAGGATGAGAAGTACAACGAGAAGGAAGACGCGGATTTCATCTGGGTGCTCGACATGATCGAGGACTTGGCCGTCTTCCCTCATAATCTCGCGACGTCCTCGCCGGTCATCGGCGGCGATTTGATTTTCATCGTCACGTCAAACGGCGTGGACGAGGGCCATCTGAATCTGCCGTCACCGGACGCGCCGTCGTTCCTCGCGGTGAACAAGAAGACCGGCGAAGTCGTCTGGGAGGATTCCACTCCGGGCAAGAGTGTGCTGCACGGTCAGTGGGGATCACCCGCCTACGGCGTCATCGGCGGCGAGGCCCAGGTGATCTTTCCGGGCGGCGACGGCTGGTGCTACAGCTTCGAGCCCACCAAGGGCAAGCTGCTCTGGAAATTCGATCTGAACCCGAAGGATTCGAAGTGGGCGCTCGGCGGCCGTGGAACGCGGAACAACATCATCGCGACGCCGGTCATCTATGAAGAGAAGGTCTATCTCTGCGTCGGGCAGGATCCCGAGCATGGCGAAGGCGTCGGCCACCTCTACTGCATCGACGCGAAGAAGCGCGGCGACATCACCGAGAGCGGCAAGGTCTGGCATTACGGCATGGACGATTTCCGCCGGTCGATCTCGACCTGTGCGATTCGAGACGGCCTCGTCTATGCGGCGGACCTCAGCGGGTTCGTAAACTGCCTCGATGCCAAGACCGGCAAGCCCTACTGGAAGCATGACACCTTCGCGGCCATCTGGGGTTCGCCGATGGTGGTCGACGGCAAGGTCTTCCAGGGCACCGAAGACGGCGACGTGCTCGTCTTCGAGCACGGCAAGAAGAAAAAGCTCATTGCCACCAACAACATGGGCAACTCGGCCTATTCAACGCCCGTGCCCTCCAACGGCGTTCTCTACATCACCAACAAGAACACGCTCTTCGCCATCGGCCACAAGGACGCGGCGAAGGAAGAGTCCAAGGACAAGGCGGCAATGAAGTAATCCGCCGAATGACTGGAGCGCCTGATGCCGACCCATCAGTACCTTCATCGTGTCGTCGACCTGACCGATCCGAACAAGTGCCGCATTCATAACATGACCGTGGACGCGGCGCGCGAGCGCGTTGCGAGCGGCGACTCGGAGTCGGTGCGCGCCATCGACGGGCATTTCGCGATCGTGGCGCGCCGGGATCGCACCATTCGCATGGCACGATCGCTCGGCATCCCCATGCGGTACTTTCTCGCCAAGCAGGCCGACGGCCCGATGCTGATCGTCGCTCATCGCATCGACGCGATCTACGATCACCTGAAATCGGAGGGGCTGGCCGACCAGTTCCATCCGAGCTACACGCGGATGGCGCCAGCGCACTACATCACCGAGCTTGAACTCATCGGATGCCCCGATCCCGCGCCGGCCTATCAGCGTTTTTTCACGCCTGAGCGCGCCGCGCTGCCGCCGAATGAAGGCGACATCGGGCGGCGATATATCGCGGCGCTGAAGGAAGAGATCGCCAAGCATTTGCGGTCCATTCCGGCCGATGCGCCGGTGGGCGTCTGCTTTTCGGGCGGCGTAGACAGCGGCGCGGTTCTGCTCACGACGTATCACGTCCTGCTGGAGACGGGGTCAAACCCCGGGAGATTGAAGGCGTTCACGCTGTCGGTGGACGGCGGCGGCGAGGATGTCGCCCAGGCGCGGGCATTTCTCGAACGCGTCGGGCTCGGCTATCTGCTGGAAGTCATCGATGTCTCGTCGAGCGACCTTGATCCGGCCGAGGCCATCGCCATCGTCGAGGATTACAAGCCGCTCGACATCCAGGCGGCGACGATGATGCTGGCGCTGGGTCGGGGCATTCAACAACGCTATCCGACATGGAAGCACCTGATCGACGGCGACGGCGGCGACGAGAATCTCAAGGACTACGCCATCGAGGAAAACCCGGAGCTGACGATACGCAGCGTGCTGAATAACCCTCTGCTCTATCATGAGGGCTGGGGCGTCGGCTCGTTCAAACATTCCGAGACCTACAGCGGCGGGCTCAGCCGATCCTACGCGCGAACCTACGCGACGCTCGACGCGCTCGGCCTCTCCGGCTTCAGCCCGTTCACGCTGCCGCGGCTCGTTGAAATCGCCGAGGGCATTCCGTTCATCGAGATGACGGACTGGCGGCACGACCGGCTCTACGCCCTCAAGGGGCGGATCGTGGCCTTGGGCGTCAAGGCCATCACCGGCCTCGACATGCCGGACTTCCCCAAGCGGCGGTTCCAGCACGGCGCGGCGTCGGCCGAAACGTTCGGCAGCCGCTTCGCCGACAGCGAAATGGTCTATCGCCGACGGCTCCTGGCCCGCTACGATGGCTGAGACGCCCGCCGATTCCCTTCGCGTCGACGACGCATGGATCCTCTCCCGGCGCGGACCGCGAAACGCCGTCGACCCGCGCCGCCCCTACGCCTTCCTCGTCGAGCCCGAGCACACCGCCGGCGGCCGCGTGGAGGATGTCGGCACCATTTTCATCACCAACCGCGAATGCCCGTTCCGCTGCCTGATGTGCGACCTGTGGAAGAACACCACGATCAATCGCGTGCCGGCCGGCTCCGTCGCGGAGCAGATATCGTTCGCCATTTTGAACATGCCGCCGGTCCGGCACCTCAAGCTCTACAACTCCGGGAATTTCTTCGACGAGAAGGCGATTCGGAGGAGTGATTTACCGGCCATCGTCAACATGGTGCGCAACCACGAAACGGTCATCGTCGAGTCGCATCCGAAGCTGGTGGACGGGCGTTGTACGGCGTTCGCGCGACAGCTACGCGGCCGATTTCAAGTCGCCATGGGGCTGGAGACGGTCGATCCCGACGTGCTGCCGCGGCTGAACAAGCGCATGACGCTGGACGACTATGCCCGTGCCGCGGCGTTTCTGACGTCGCACGACATTGACGTCCGGGCGTTCATTCTGCTGCGGGCGCCGTTTCAATCCGAAGAGGCCGGCGAACACTGGGCGAAAAGGTCCATCGAGTGGGCATTCTCGAACGGTGTTGAGTGCTGCGCGGTGATTCCGACGCGGGCGGGCAACGGCGCGATGGAAACGCTTGCGACGCTCGGCCATTTCGAGCCGCCGAGCCTCGCGGCGCTTGAGCGCGTTCACCGGTACGGTCTCTCGCTGGGAAATGGCCGCGTGTTCGTTGATCTGTGGGATGCCGAGAAGTTTTCAGGCGGCCCCGAGGATGATCAACGAATCAAGCGAATGGCGGCGATGAACCTGTCGCAGCGGATCGCGGCCGACGGCGATGCCGGAGGCGCGGCATGATCGGGGAGAACCGCGTCGACGTGGCGGTGATCGGCGGCGGCTTCGGCGGTTCGCTCGCGGCGATTCTCTGCGCCCGGCGGGGACTTCACGTGGCGCTGATCGAGCGCGGCCGACATCCGCGGTTTGCGATCGGTGAATCAACGACGCCGATCGCCAACTTGTTGCTGGAGCAGATCGCGCGGGACTATGAGTTACCCTGGCTTGCGACATTGAGCCGCTACGGCTCGTGGAAGCGGGACCTGCCGGAGATTCCCCGCGGGCTCAAGCGCGGGTTTGCATACGTTCATCACGCGGCGGGGCGCGCTTTCGAACCGCAACAGGATCATGGAAGCGAATTGTACGTGGCGGCCAACGCGGGGCCGGAGCGCGGCGACACCCACTGGCTTCGGGCGGATTTTGACGCCTGTCTCTTCCGGCAGGCGCAGCAGTGCGGCGTTCGCAACTTTGAAGGAGCGAACGTCGAGCTTCGCCGACTAGATGACGGATGGCGCATCGGCGTTCAGACTGAACAGGAGCGAGCCGAGTTTGATGCGGGGTTCATCATCGACGCGAGCGGACCTGCGGGTGTGGTGGCGAAAACCATCGGCGCCGCCCCACCTTCGCGCGGACCCGTTCAAACAAACTCACGAGCGATTTACGCACACTTCGAAGGCATCCGGCCATGGTCGGCGGTGAGCGGTCTGCCGCAGTCGCCCGAGGCCGGCTATCCCTTTTCGAGCGACGATGCGACACTGCATCACGTCTTCGATGGCGGCTGGATGTGGGTCATTCCGTTCGACAGCGGCATCACCAGCACCGGGTTCTGCCTCGACGCGACCCGATTTCCGCCGGAATCAAAAGGGCCGGCGGAGTCGGAATGGGAGTCGCTCCTGCAACGCTTTCCATCGATCGCGGCGCAGTTCCGCGATTCCCGGCGCATCACGCCGCTCTTTCGCGAAGACTCGATGCAGTTTCAGCAGGCGGCGTTCGCGGGCGACCACTGGGCGGCGCTGCCGACGACGGCCGGTTTCATCGACCCGCTCTTCAGCACGGGAAACGCCCACACGGTGCTGGGGGTCCTCCGACTCGTTGACATCGTGACGACACGCACGGCCGGCGCGGATCGCTCGCGGGCGCTGGGCGCCTACTCCCACCAGCTTTCAGCGGAATTCGCCGCGATCGACCGGCTGGTTCATGGCTGCTATCTCGCGATGCACGACATGGCCTGCTTGAAGGCGTACGCCATGCTCTACTTTCTTGCCGCGACATTCTGCGAAGCTGAGATTCGCAGGACGCTTGCGCCGCCTTCGAGCGGCTTCCTGCTCGCGGGCGATGCGGCGTTTCAGGGCATCGTGAAACGGTTCCACGGCGAATTCGAATCGGCAGCGCGCGAGGGGCGCATGGGAACTGAGTTCGGGCGATCGATGTTCGCCGCGATCGGCGAGGCGACGCGGCATTACAACCTCGTCGGCCTGTGCGACGAGTGCCGCGGCAGCTTCTATCCCTTTACCGGGTAGCACCGCTTCGATCAGGCTGATTTCGCCGTCGGCCGACCCGAGCCGATCCATGGCATCACATTCATCTCCTGAAGCTGCGGGGCGATGCGGCGGATGTGGGCGCTGAGCTGGCCGACGTGGTGTTGAAGGTGGCGAAGGTTGTAAACGTGCATCTCGGTGCGCGAGAACTTCCGGCGCTTGTGGCCCGAGCCGCCCTGGAGCGACTCCGTCGTTTCAGCGGCCAGGTTGTCGACGGCCTTCTGCCGACAGAGCTCGATGTAGGAGAGGATTTCCTTTTTCTTGAACATGCGGCTGGGGTATTCGGCTTCGTACTCCGCCCAGCCCTGCGGATGCATGGCGTGCGGATGAAAGCCGGTCTCGTCCGGCGAGAGATAGAGATCGACGTAGCAGAGGGCGTGATAGGCGACATGCCAGAACGGGTACTTGCCGATGATGCCCTCCCAGTGATCGGGTGGACAGGTCTCGACGCAGTCTTCGAGCATCGACAGGGCGGCCTCGAACTGGGCGGTGAGAAGCTGCTTCAGGTTTTCCGTCATTCTTTTCCTCCGGGCAAATGACAGCGGCCGGGATTGTAGTGACCCGCGCGCGCGGATGTCGAGCATCAACCCCCCATCCCGGCCTCCGGCACGGGATGGGGCACCCGCTCAAACCACACACACATTCTACACACCCCCATCGAGCCCCCCGCCCCGTTTGAAGCACCGAACTCCGCTGGCTAAGATGACCACATGACCCAGGCAACTTCCACGAATCAGACGGCCGTTTCACAGGCATCCATCACCGCTGCGAAGGAGCGGCTCGACGCACACACCCGCGAGATCGTGGCGTGGCACTTCGACCCGGCCACCGGCTGCCCCTTCTGGCTCGAACGGGCCAGGACCCTCGGCTTCGATCCGCGAAAGGACATCCAGCGCTACGAAGACCTCGACAAGTTCGGCGGCTTCCAGGATGAATGGCTGCGCGGCGGGCCCGTCCGGCGATGGGTGCCGAAGGGCCTCGCTGATAAGCCCGTCTATGTCTTCGAGACCGGCGGCAGCACGGGTGTGCCCAAGAGCCGCATCAACATCGACGACTTCCGCACCGACTACGAGATGTTCAGCGACACGCTGGACGACGCCTCGTTCCCCAAGGGCGCCGACTGGCTCATGCTCGGCCCCAGCGGCCCGCGGCGGCTGCGGCTGGCGGTCGAGCATCTCGCACAGCATCGGGGCGGCATCTGCTTCTGCGTCGACATGGACCCGCGCTGGGTGGTGAAGCTGATCAAGAAGGGCCGCCCCGGCGACATGCACGAGTACAAGGACCACGTCGTCGAACAGGGGCTGACGATCCTTCGCGCCCATGAAAACGTGCGGTGCCTCTTCACGACGCCAAAACTGCTCGAGGCCATCTGCGACCGCATCTCGCTGGTGAAGGCCGGCATCAAGGGCGTCTTCTGCGGTGGCACGAGCATGACACCCCAGTTCCACAAGTTCGCCCGCGAGGAGCTGCTCGAGGGAAAAATCGAGTTCGTGCCCACCTACGGCAACACGCTCATGGGCCTCGCCACCCACAAGCCCTTCGACCCGGCCGACAACTACGACGTGATCTACCACCCGCCGCAGCCGCGGGCGATGGTGGAAGTCGTGGACTTCGACACGGAATCCAAGATTGTCGGCTACGGCGAATGGGGCCGCGCCCGGCTGACGACGCTGACCCGCGAATTCTTCATGCCGCGATTCCTCGAGCGCGACGAATGCAAGCGCACGCCCCCCTGCACGAAATACCCCTGGGACGGCTGCGCCAACGTGCGGCCCTACACGAAGATGCAGCAGGCGGTTGTGGAGGGGGTTTACTAATTGGAAAGTTAGTCGAGAGGAGTACTCTGAATGATGCGTGACTACAAAAACGCCGTCGATTGTGTCCGACGGGACGGGAGCATCACGATGTCACTCAAGGAGCTACGGGATATATTCTTCAGAGAAAGAATGAGCACCAAGCTCGGGGATGAAATGAGGAGTCGGCTATTGGTCGATGACATCGGGACAGCCACACCGATTCCACCTTCAGAGAAAGAAGATGTAATTCTGTTCGACGTGGAACAGTTCAAGCCTCTGTTTGACTTTGTCGACCGCATACGAGCGTCCGAGTGCAGTTGCTTCGATGAGTTCTCGTTCAAAGGAGCTATCAAGTTTTTGAGAGAGCATTTCCCGTCCAGCTTCCAGAAACTCTCTGAAGTTCGAAGTAGACAAGAGAAACTCGAAGCATGATTTTCCGGCGAGGCTTGGTAGTAGGACCCCAAT
>CALLKH010000576.1 GCA_938008425.1 uncultured Planctomycetaceae bacterium
TGAAAAGCTCAGCGGCGAACTCGAGAAGATCGTCATCAACGACTTGAAGAACCATACGTTTTACGCAACATTGGTGATTCGCACCCAGACGGGGCTCGTCGAAATCGACTCGCGGCCGTCAGACGCCATCGCCCTCGGGGTGGCAAGCGAAACGCCGATTTTCGTCAGTGAGCATGTTCTTCGAGAGGTGTGCCGCCAACCGTAAGGGCCGAGGCCGCCTCCCGATTTCTAGATAGATGAAGAGCGCCAATCGCCATGACTTCTTCGCGCGATTTCGATACGGATTTCAATGCATTCTCGTCGCTGGTGGACGCCGTCCTTTCCGACGTGCCGTCAACCGGCGCCAAGCCGGGCTTCTCCCGCGCCCCGGGCGTCATTGACGTCATGGGCGGCATCGGCGAAGACGCCGGCTCCCTCGTGCTCACCGGCACCGCCGGGGTGCGATTCTTCTGCGCCGTCTGGCCCATCGCCGGCGACAAGATCCGACTGCGCATCGTGAATTCCGCGACGCCGGCCGAGCAGCCGCTTGAATTCTCCATCCCGGTCGCAACGCTGGCGAGCGGATCGGCAGAATCCATCGCCGCCCAGTGCAAGGCGAAAGACGCCGAGTGGGCCGCGCCGTCGATTCTCGGCATCCAGAAAATGACCGCCGAAGGCGGCGTACCGGCGCCGAAGTCCGGCCTGTTCATCCTGCTCGAACATGACTTTCCCGAAATGTCGGATCTCGGTCGGCATTCCGCCCAGACCGTCGCCACGGCCGACGCCTACTGCCGCGCCTTCGGCGCCCAGCCCGATCGCTTCGTTCTCGCGAAAAACTGTGCCGACGTCGTCGAGACGCTCACCGATCTTCGCGAATTGCGAAAGACCATCACCGCCGTCTCCTCGCCCGCCAGGGGCTCTCTGCTCCAGATGCGGTTTCATCCGAACGTCTTATGCGAGCTCCTGGAGCTGCCCGCCGGCATCATCGTCACGGCCGTCGCGACGCGCCTCAGCCGCCCGACCACCATCAAGCGGCTGATCGAAACGCGCATCTGTTCCGAAATGGGCCACCGGGTCATTCTGGAGCTTCAGAACGAGGACGGCGTTCGCGTCGATCCGAATCAGAGCCGGCTTTCGTCGATCACGCCGGCCGAATATGTCGAGCGCTACCGCGATCGCATGCCGACCAAGGTCACCCAGAAGCAGTTTCTCACCAAGTTCGGATCGGTTCGCGGCCTGAACGACGGCGACGGCGCGAATCCTAAGGAAGTCTTCAAAATCCGCTCCCGCGCGGAACACCACATTTACGAGAACAAGCGCGTCCACGAATTCGCGACGCTTCTCGTTCGCGGCCGGCGCGGCAACACCGTGGAGTCACTCCTGGCGGCGGCCGAACTCATGTTCGCCTCGCACTGGAGCCACAGTCAGCGCTGCGGCATCGGCGGCGTCGAAACCGATCGACTGGTCAATCTCATTCGCGAAGCAGGCGCCTCGGCGGGACTGTTCGGTGCGAAAGTCACGGCGGGCGGTGAAGGCGGCGAGGTGGTCGTACTGATGCGCGACGACGCGCGGGCCCATGCGGCGCTCGCCAAGGCCGCGGCCGACGCGGAAGAAGCCTCGAGCCAACCGGTCATCATCTACGAAGGTGCACTGCCTTCGCGCGTTCCCCCCGAGCCGGCCGGCGCGGTCTGACGCCAACGCCCCCTGCTACTCGGTTTCGACTTCGATCTTCAGCTCACGAAAGCCCGTCGCGGGATCCATCTCGCGTGAGAACCGCGTTCCCGCCAGATCGCCGATGACGATCTCCGCGGTCGTTCGGACGATGCAGCCCGACAGCATGTGGCCGCCGACCGTGCGTCCGTCTGCATCCGCCACGATCAGATGCAAATGTGCACCGTCCGGTGACAGCGTTCCAACCAGCGAGACGATTTCGAGATCGCCGGCGGTGACAACGCCTTCGCTTCTACCGCCGTAGCGAAGATTCGCCCGCGACAGACTTCCCACGGCCGTCACGATGCAACCTGCCTCAATCTCGAAGTCCCGAGTGAGCCGCTCGAGTTCGACTCTCAGGTCCATCCCGGGCGACAGCCGCACCGAACGTGTCCGCATTTCGTTGCCCTTCATCGATCGTTGTTGCGATACCCGGGTTTCGTCCTGGCAGCATGCGGCCGTTCCGATCGCCGCGATCAGACACCACCTCGCAAGTCGAAGACCGCTCACATTCGAGCCGCGAGTCATTTGCAACGCCGCCTACTCTCCGAAGGAAAATACCGCCTGCGGCTTCGCCACGCGCAGGTAGTCGCTCACGCTCATGACAATCGAGTCGGTGAGGCTGCCGGCATTGAATGCGATCTTCTCGTTCCGCGTGATTGATTCATCCACGTAGAGTTCGAACGGCAGCACCGGCTCGCCGAACGGCGGCACGCAGCCGGGCACCAGCCCTGTCATTTCCTTGAGTTCCTCGGGCGTCGCGAATCGGCCCTTCTTCGCGCCGAAACGCTCGCGAATGGCACCGGAGTTGGCCTTCAGCGCCGCGCTGAGTACGAACAGCCGGAAAACGTCGCCCGTCTTCATCAGAAGCGCCTTGCCGCCGACTTCGATCGATTCGCCCCGCGCCCGGGCCGACTCCTCGCTCGTCCGCGTCGGCTCGTGATGAACCTCCCGGAACGGAATGTCGTTCGATCGAAGCAACTCGCGGATTTTTTCCAATACGCTCTGGGCCATTCAGTCCTCAACAAATCCGTCATCCGCCATTTTCACGATGCGCGGGATGAACTTCGCGCGAATGTGCACGAGGTCCTTCTGCGCTTCCATGACATCCTCGATGTCCTTGTACGCGCCCGGCGCCTCGTCCAAGCCCGCCGAGACCAGTCGCACCCGCCGCTCATTCAGCAGCTTGCGCACCGGGTTCCACCGGAACGCCTCCTTTGCCTTCGTTCGCGACATCTGCCGCCCCGCGCCGTGCGCGGCCGAATCGAGGCTCGACGGCTCGCCCTTGCCCTCGACCAGGAACCCCGGCGCCGCCATCGATCCGGGAATGAACCCGACGACGCCCTTGCCCGCCGGCGTCGCCCCCTTGCGATGGACAACGACTTCTCGCCCGCCGTGCATTTCCTTCCACGCGAAGTTGTGGTGGTTTTCCACCTGCAGAAGCGGCGTCATCTTCAGGTCGCGCAGGATCGTCGAGTGGATGCAGTGATGATTGGCCGAGGCAAAGCGGCCCATCAGCTCCATGGCCGCCCAGTATTCCTGCCCGTCGGCCGAATCGAGCGGCAGCCACGCCAGGTGCTTGAGTTCCTTCGGAAGCGTCGGGTGCCGCGCCTGTGCCACCTTCGAGTAGTGATCGCACGTTCGCGCCCCCGGCCCGCGCGATCCCGAATGGCTCAGGATCGCCGCGTACCGGCCGGCCGGCACGCCCATGAA
>CALLKH010000577.1 GCA_938008425.1 uncultured Planctomycetaceae bacterium
CGACTGCCATCCACGACGCGGCGTCGTGGATGGCAGTCGCGAACATCGACTAAAATTGCGATGACTCTAACGTAATACGACAGTTGAGTTTAGCGATCTTCAGTGAACTGAAATCCATTCACGTGAATCGGCGGATGGATCTGTCGAGGAGTGGATCGACCGTCGCCATTCGAGCGGTCGTGCGGAGGCACAAGTCACCCCCGTCGCTTCATCGAACAGAAATCAGGTGATTGTGCTCCGCCCGTCCGCGGTTCTCCAGACGGCGTGGTTCAACACCGCGACCGATGTAACGAGCCCACGCGAAGGGCAGTTCGAGAATTGCGGCACTCGGCTCGATGGTGCAGCGCATGCGGCACCACCGTCCCCCCTTCGCGAAGGGTCGGCTAAATCATCACCCGCCGGTTATACACCCACCACTCCAGCATCAGCACCACCAGTGCCGCCGCCACGGCGTAGGGCCACAGCGGCTCGTTCACCTTGACGTCCTCCTCCACCGCGACCAGCTGGCCGCCGCCGAGGCGAAGCTCCCTGGCGGGGGCGACGTTGGACTCGATCGGATCGAGGATGTTCGCGGCGTACACCTCCGCCGTCTTGCGGGCGTCGTCGAAGGTCGACCGGTAAAACCCGACCTGGTCGGTGCGGGCGTACGTCATCGTTCGGCGATCCGTCACATTGATCTTGTCGATGCGACTGCCGGGACCGACGACCACCGCCTCGGTCGCGCCGGGCGGCACCGACGCTGCGATCGTCTCGCCGGCGTGAATCAGGCGCCCGCTCTCGGTCAGCCCGCCCGAGGCGAGATACATCACCGCATTCTGCAGAAACACCAGCGGCGCCGGCCCCTTGAAGAGATTCGAATCGAGCAGATCAAACGCGGCGATGACATAGCGATGGCCCGGGTCGGTGATGAACGCGATGGCCGTCGAATTCTCGCCCTCGACAAGCTTCACCGCGTGGCTCGGCAGGTTCAAGCGATCCCAGCTGCCGACCAGCACCTTGTCCAGCGGCACATGGCGAAGCAGCGGATGCGACTCACGCCAGTTCACGAACACCTGCTCGGTAATCTCTTCATCAGTGCGGCTGACCGACTCAATCTTCGGAATGCCGCCGAAAAAGACGTAGTTGCCGGGCCACAGCCGATCCGTGTCGTGCTTGTCGAGCACGATCAGGTCATACGCCGATCGGCCGTCGACCGCCATCTCGGATTCGTCCGCGTTCTCATACTCCGCGGTGGACATGGTCACGAAATCGTCGATCTCCAGCGCATACTGAAAGGCCCGGCGCATGTAGTACTGAATCTCCGGACGATCCGACACTGAGAGAATCCGAATCGCCCGGGGCGGATCGAGCGGCGCGACGACGACGTTGTCCGATGCCAGCGCATCCTTGCGATGCAACTTGATCTCCATCGTGCCGCCCGACTGATTCTCCAGCTCGAACACCATGTTCTGCGCCGAGGCCAGCTCCGCACGGCCGGACGCGGGCTGCGACGACGGGTTGCGCGCGGGCCCGAGCGTCACCTCCTGAACCTTCGTCATCGCCCCGTCGGCCGAGAGCGAAACGTCCGTCGTGATGGTCGACGGGCCGAAATTCTCGATCTGGGCGAAGACCGAGAGCATGCCCGGCCGATCGATGTCGCGGCGCAGATCGAACGCGACGATGCCCACATTGTCATCGACATTGCCGATTCGGTGGAATGTCAACTCGCCGCGCGTGATGAATTCCTTCTCCGCATCGCCGATGCGGCCGTCGCTGAAGAGTTCGATGCTGGCCATCTCCTCAGCGCTGGGTTGAAAGCCGGTGGAGTCCTCGGTCGTGGCGCTGGATCGCGTCGAATACGCGACGGCCAGTTGAAGCGCCTCGCCGATCCGGCTTGGGCCGTCGGTTGCCTCGATTTCATCGATGCGCCCCTGGAGACGGCCGATGTTGTTGGTGAACGCGCAGACGACCTCGGCGCGATCGGAAAAGGCGATGACCATGGCCTGCGACTGGCCGCCAAGGCCCTGGAGATAGGTCGCCGCGGCCTCCTTGGCATGTTCGAGGCGCGTGCGATTGTCGGACTCGATCGACTTCATTGAAGCCGATCGATCGATGAGGATAACGATGTTGCGGCCGACGCGCTTCTTGAAGTCCGCCACAGGACCGGCCAGCCCGAAGAGCAGCGCGCCGAGGATGAGAAGCTGCAGAAATAGCAGCAGATTCTTGCGCAACTTCTGAAAGGGCGAGTTGACCTGCAAATCCTGAACGGCCTTTCTCCAGAGAAGCGTGGAGGCGACCTTTCGCTCCTTGCGCTTGAGCTTCAGGAAATAGAGAATGAGAAGCGCCGGAATGGCGATGGCTGCGGCGAGCAGTGCGGCGGGGCCGGCGGTGAAACTCATCGCACGAGCCCTCGCTGTCGCAGGTACTGAAGGATCAGCGTTTCAAAGGGATGCTTCGTGAGCGCAAAATAATACGCGACGCCGCGCTGGGTGCAGTACGTTCGAATCGATTCACAGTATGCGTGAGGATTCGCCTTGTACTTGTCGAGCAGCAGCTTGCTCACGGTGATCTCGGCGACGCCTTCAACCTGTACATCCACGAGTCGAACGTCACCCGCGAGATCGC
>CALLKH010000578.1 GCA_938008425.1 uncultured Planctomycetaceae bacterium
GGACGGGCCATCGCGAACGCTGTGATTTGTCTGATTGAGAAGGATTCATGAAAGCTGCTGGAATACTGACCGCTCTCGTCGCCCTTGGAACCGGGGCCTGGTTTGCCTACGACTCGCTTTTCGCGGCACCGCCGCCGGCTGGGTTCATCACCAAGCCAATCGTGCGTGCGGATATCATCAAGACCGTCTCGGCCACCGGCACCATTGAACCGCTGATCAAGACCATCGTCGGATGTGAAGTCAGCGGCCGAATCAGAAAGTGGCACAAGGACTTCAACGATTTCGTCAAGCAGAATGAAGTCCTTGCCGAAATCGACCCCGAGCGGTTTCAGACGGCGCTCGACCGGTCCGAGGCCGACTTGGCCATCGCCGAGGCGCGTGAGGAAGAGCTGCTGGTTCGCTACAAGGATGCCGAGCGCGAGCGAAAGCGAATCGAAGCCCTTCGCGAGCAACACAACGCAAGCGAGAATGAGCTGTTAATCGCCCAGGCGAACGAAGCCGCGGCAATGGCCGCGTGGCACGGGGCCCAGGCGAGCGTCAAGGCCTCCGAGGCCAATTTGAATTCGGCCCGCGTTGATCTTGAGCGAACGCTGATTCGTTCGCCGATCGACGGCGTGGTGATCACCCGAAACATCGAGGACGGCCAGACCGTCGCCGCGTCGTTTCAGACGCCGGAACTGTTCGTGATTGCCAACGACCTCAAGCAGATGCAGGTCAACGCCAATGTGGCCGAATCGGACATCGGTTTGATTTCCGAAGGCGGCGCCGCCATGTTCCGCGTCGATGCCTATCCGAACCGCATCTTCAGCGGCCGGATCTCACAGATTCGATACAGCGCCACGGCCCTGGACGGCGTGGTCACCTACGTCACGCTGATTGAAACACTAAACGATGATCTGGCCCTTCGACCCGGCATGACCGCGAATATCACCTTCGAGGTCGCGCGGGCCGATTCGGCGCTTCAGGTGCCCAACCAGGCGCTGCGATTCAACCCGGATCCGTCTGAGGTCAACCCGCGAAGTCGACCGGTCAAAGACGGCCCGCAGAAGCCCACGGTGTATGTGCTCGCCGACAACAAGCCTGTGCCGGTCGAGGTGGAGGTCGGTCTGACCAACGGAACTGTGACCGAGCTTCGCGGCGGCGCCATCAAGGAAGGCGACCACATTATCATCGAGCGTAACTGGCGAGCCGCGGGCGGCGCACGTCCTGATGTCACACGCAGCTTCCGCAGGGGTTAACCCGGTTTGAGCACGACGAAGCCCCAAAAACCAAATCAGCGGACCGAGTCCTCTGACGCCGTTCGTCGACATGCTTCCCTGGTCGATGTCAAAGGCGTCAAGAAGACCTATCACATTGGCGAAGTGGCTGTTCCGGCGGTCCGCGGCGTGAGCCTGTCAATCGAGCGCGGCGAGATGATCGCGATCATGGGGCCCAGTGGATCGGGCAAGTCGACGCTGATGCACATCCTCGGCTGTCTGGACCACTGCGATGAGGGAACATACCTGCTCGACGGCGTCGATGTCACTAACTTGTCCAAGGGACAGCTCGCGCAAATTCGAAACGAAAAGCTGGGGTTTGTCTTCCAGAGTTTCAACCTGCTGCCGCGCACGACGGTGCTCGACAATGTCGCCCTGCCGCTGAATTACGCCGGAATCCCCCGTTCCGAACGCCGCCGCCGTGCCGCGGAAATGCTGGAGCATGTCGGCCTCGGCAATCGCTCGCACCACCACAGCAACCAGCTCAGCGGCGGCCAGCAGCAGCGCGTCGCCATTGCCCGATCGCTGATTACGAACCCGGTACTGCTTCTGGCTGACGAACCGACCGGCAACCTCGACAGCCGAACGGGCATCGAGATCATGGCGATGCTTCAGCGGCTCAATCAGGACACCGGGCTGACCATCGTCCTCGTCACGCACGAAGCCGACATCGCAGAGTACGCCGAGCGGGCCATCGCCATCAAGGACGGCGTCATCGATTCAGATCGGAAGATCGAGCATCGGAGACTGGCGACGAAGGAATTGCAGACCATCCAATCGCCCGTCGCATAAGCGCTGTACTCGGGATCCTTCAGAGACGCCCCATACCACATTACCGCTGCTGACGCTGAGCTGACGGCACTACTCCACGTGCTCCGCCAGCCATCGCTCCGCGTCGATCGCCGCCTTGCAGCCCATGCCGGCGGCCGTGATCGCCTGCCGATAGACGCTGTCGACCACATCACCGGCTGCGAAGACACCCTCGATGCTCGTCGTCGTGCGATACGGATCCTTCAACTTGATGTATTTCTTCTCGTCGAGTTCGAGCTGCCCATTCAGGAATGCCGTCGCCGGCGTGTGGCCGATGGCAACGAAGAGTCCGCCGAGCGGCAACTCGCTCGCTTCCTTGGTCGCGGTGTCCTCCAGCTTCACCGCCTTGATGCTCTCCTCGCCAAGCACGTCTGTAACGACCTTGTTCCAGAGAATCTCGATCTTGGGATTGTTCACCGCTCGATCGACCATGATCTTGCTCGCACGAAGACTGTCGCGGCGGTGGATCATGTAGACCTTGCTCGCGAATTTGGTCAGATACGTGGCCTCTTCGACGGCCGAATCGCCCCCGCCGACCACCGCCACCTGCTTGTTTCGAAAAATCGGCAGCGCCCCGTCGCAAACGGCACACGCGCTCACGCCGCCGCCATTTCGAGCCAGTCGCATTTCATTGTCCAGACCGATCCAGTTGGCCGTCGCTCCGGTTGCGATGATGACGGTGTGAGCGAGGAGTGCAGTGTCATCCTCCGAAACCACCTTGAACGGCCGACTCGAAAGGTCGACGCTCTTGCAGTCATGCCAGTCGAAGGCCGGCGAGCCCTTCGGCGGTGGATCGCTGATGATGCCCCGATCCGTCACGACTCGCGTGCCGAATCGCACCGCCTGGTTCGCGAAGTGCTCCATCAATTCCGGCCCGGTGACGCCCTCGGGAAAGCCGGGGTAGTTCTCCACCTCTGTGGTCAGCATCAACTGGCCGCCGGGAAGTTCGGTCGTCGGCGTTTGCTTGGCCCGCCCCGCGAGGATCAACGGGTCCAGATTGGCCCGCGCCGCGTAGATGGCCGCCGTCCAGCCGGCCGGCCCGGACCCCACAATGATGACCTTTTCGACGTCTGGCATAGATCAACCTCGGATGCAATGCAGTGTTGCGTAACCTCATCAGGAAACCACGGGGTGATCATAGACCTTTGACGGGAGCACGTCGACTTGCATGGGTGGCCCACGTCTGCATCGACAGCCCCTCTGTACCGGGTCTGGCCGGTCATCGATCCCCCTCGTAACATACCGACCCATGAATCCAAAACCCCTCGACACTCGCGGCTTCTGTTTCGATCGGGCGCTTGGCCGGGCCGGTCTGCTGCTCCTTTCGCTCCCCCTGCTGGTGGGCTGCGAGAGCGGCGGCCTCTTCCATGAGCCGATCAAATACAATTCCGAAGACTGGACTTACAAGGGCGTCCAGGGCCAGAAGCTCATCAGCGAACACTACGAACTGATGACCACCTGCCGCCGAAAGCCGTTCGTGAGCGCGCTGCCGACCTTCATGGAATACTGTTTCAAGGAGTACGAAAAGGTGTTGCCGTCCGACGGCCGAACCGTCGGAAAAATGCAGGCCTATCTCTTCCTGCGACGGGCGGAATGGGAACGATTCACCGAGGAATTCACCGGTCCCCGTGCCCCCACCTACAAGCGCATCCGACGCGGCGGCTATTCCGAACGCGGGATCACGGTATCTTTCTTCACGACGCAGGCCGCGTCGCTTTCCATCCTGGCCCACGAGGGACTGCATCAGTATCTCGAAGTCACCGGCCGCAATCAGATTCCGGCGTGGGTTAACGAGGGCCTCGCCTGTTACTTCGAAGCGTTTGAGCTGGATTCCCAGAATCGACCCAGCTTCCTGCCAAAGAACAACACCCTTCGCCGGCCGGCGATGCGCGAGGCGCTCGCGGCGGAGTCATTGATACCTCTGAAGGAGATTCTCGGCACGCATGCGGGTGAGGCGGTTCACCGGGAGTCGAGCCACGTTCGCAGCTATTACGCCCAGGAATGGTCGCTGGTCCTGTTCCTGCTCGATTCGCCGGCGACCAACAAGTACGCCCCGGGGTTCAAGACGTTGCTCGAAGAACTCGGCTCCGAGGCGATGAATCGCAAGGCCAACGCATACCTCGCGGCGGACACCGAGGGCAAGCTCAGCCGGGGCGAGGCCATCTTCAAGGCGTATGTGACCGAGGACCTTGAGGCCTTCGAAGCCGATTACCGCGCGTTTCTTTACAAAATACTCGACCTGGGGCCGTTCTAATATCGCGAACTGCGGGCCCATGCCAAGATCGGATCAGCGATATGCCTCAATCATGACACTCAGGCGTCGATAAGATCAGGACCCTCTCGGAGAATACCCCTCAAGGATGCCGACGAAACGTACGAATCGATTGCAAAAGCGCCCCGCGGCCGGCGTCTATGAAAGCCCGCTCGTCGGCCGCAACGCCTCGCGCGACATGTCCGAACTCTTTTCGATGCACACCCGGGCGCTGACCTGGCGGCGCATCTGGGTCGCGCTGGCCGAGGCACAGCACGAGATGGGCCTGCCGATCACGGCCCGTCAGCTTCGCGAATTACGTTCTCACGTCGAAGACGTCGACCTCGACGCGGCCCGAATGCACGAGAAGCGACTCAAGCATGACGTCATGGCCCACCTGCACGCCTTCGGTGATCAGGCGCCGTCCGCCCGCGGGATTCTGCACCTCGGCGCCACCAGCATGGACGTCGTCGATAACGCCGACCTGATCATCATGCGCGATGCGATGATGATCATTCGACAATGGCTGGTCTCCGCGGTCGACGCGCTCGCCGCCCGGGCGAAGGAGTATCGCGCCCTGCCGACGCTCGGCTTCACGCACTATCAGCCGGCACAATTGACGACCGTCGGCAAGCGCGTGTCGCTCTGGTGCGCTGATTTCGTTCGTGATCTCGACGCCTTTGACCGCCTCATCGCCGACCTTCGCTTCCGCGGCATCCGCGGCGCGACCGGCACGCAGGCGAGCTTCCTGAAGCTCTTCGACGGCAGCGCCGCCAAGGTCCGCCAACTGGAGAAACGCGTCGCCGCAAGACTTGGCTTCGACGCCTGCGAGCCCGTCGTCGGCCAGACGTACTCCCGCAAGATCGACGCACAGATCGTGGCCGCACTCGCCAACATCGCGGCCGGCGCGCACAAACTCGCGAACGACATTCGCCTGCTCGCCAATCTCAAAGAGGTGGAAGAGCCATTCGGGAAATCGCAGATCGGCAGCTCAGCCATGGCTTACAAGCGAAACCCGATGCTCTGCGAGCGAGCCACGGGACTTGCCCGCTTCGTCATCGGCCTCGCCCAGAGTGGATTTCAGAATGCGGCCGAACAGTGGCTCGAACGCACACTGGACGATTCGAGCAACAAGCGCCTTCTGATCCCCGAAGCATTCCTCGCCACCGACGGCATTCTGCAAATCGTCACGCACGTCGCGCGCGGGTTCGTCGTCTATCCGAAGGTGATTCGAGCCCGGATCGACGCCGAACTGCCCTTCATGGCCACCGAGGATATTCTCATGGAGGCGGTCGCGGCCGGCGGTGATCGGCAGGATCTTCACGAACGCATCCGCGTCCACTCGCAGGCGGCGGCGGCCGAGGTGAAACTGCACGGCCGGCCGAATGATCTGCTGAAACGGCTGAAGTCGGACGCCGCATTCTCGAAAATCAAGATTGACCGCCTGATGAAGCCCGAGGCGTTCACCGGTCTGGCGGCCCAGCAGGTGGACGATTTCCTGCGCGGAACCGTCGCCCCGCTGCTTCGCCGACACAAGAAGACGCCCAGGCGAACGCCCGAGATCGGTGTTTGATTCAATGTGCGTGATGCGGTGAGAATTGTGATCTGAATCGGCCGTTTCAATCGGCCGCGAAGTTTTGGGAGTTGTCGCGATGAACAAGCAGGAACTCGCTGAACGAATTCGATCTGCGAGCTACACGGAAGGCGATTTCGTTCTTCGTTCGGGCAGGCGATCAACCTTCTACGTCGACAAGTACCTCTTTGAGACGCAGCCGGAGATTCTGTCCGAGGTCGGCAAGCTTCTCGCGACGCATGTCGATGCGACAACGACGCGTATTGCCGGCGCTGAACTCGGCGGTGTTCCGCTGGCCGCCGCAACGTCGATGTCGTGCGGGCTGCCGTTCGTGATCATCCGTAACGCAAAGAAGGATTACGGCACGAGCAAACTGTTTGAAGGCCGCCTCGAATCGGGCGACCGCGTGCTGCTCGTCGAGGACATCGCCACCACCGGCGGCCAGGTTCTTGAGGCGGCCAAGGTCATCAAAGAACGCGGCGCCGTGGTGGAGAAGATTGTCGCGGTGGTCGATCGCGGAGAAGGTGCGGCGGAGAATATTCGCGGGGCGGGCTACGAGTTTGCGTCGCTCTTCACGGGAAAAGATCTGCGACTGCCCAACGCGGCCTATTAATGCACAGCGCTGTCCTGCGTCACAAGATTGAGGTCGATGAGCGCGTTGTACGCCGCCTTCTGCTCGGCTTCCTTCTTGCTCGGTCCCCAGGCGCTGGGGAAACGCCGGCCGGCGATGCACACGGCCACTTCGAAACACTTGCTGTGATCCGGCCCCTTTTCATCGAGCAACTCATAGAGCGGCGTGGCCGACAACTCGCGCTGGGCGTGCTGCTGCAATTGAGACTTGAAATTCTGATGGTGCTCGCTGGCCGCCGCGCGATCGATGTAGGGCTTCACATGCGCGAGGATAAACTCCTGCGCGGCGTCCATGCCCGCGTCGATGTAGATCGCGGCGATGAGCGACTCAAAGACGGCCGCCATGACCGAAGTCGGAAGCTTTGTACGCGTCGAAATGCCGTTGCCGAGGAAGAGACACTCCGCCAGATCGAGATCCTCCGAGATTCGGGCGCAGGTTTTTCCCGAGACCACGGTGGATTTGATCTTGGTCAGTTCGCCCTCGAGATAGTCCGGATAATTGGCGAACAGGTACTGGCAGACGACCATGCCGAGGATCGCGTCACCGAGAAACTCGAGCCGTTCGTTGCTCTCCAGGCGATTGGTCGCAATGGAGGCGTGCGTCAGGGCGGATGCCAGGATATCCTTGTTTTTGAATTGAATCCCGATCGCCGATTGGCAACGGGCCAGCGCTTCTTCACGCATCACGAGACCCCGAGGAGGCACTCAGGCGGATGGCGAAAGCCGCTCAACTCAGAGGGAAAAGAGGAGCGAATTTCGGCATAAGCCCGGTCGAAAAGCCGGCGCACGGACGGCGGCCGATTACACCTTCCGACATTTCAACTATACTATCGTCGATATTCTGAGTCAACTATACCAATGATCCGGCATCGAACGTACGCGGCCCGATCGAGTCACCTTTTGCGGCCGGATTGCATAGGCCCGGCATACGCCGACGACACCATCATGACGCCAACATCCCCCCAGACGCATTCCAATTCCCTGCCCTTTCTGACTGCCGACATCCCCGGCGTCCCGGCCGCGATCAAGCGCCGTTATGAGGACTTTCAGGTCGAGGAAATCGCCGCCTACGAGCCGAGCGGATCCGGCGACCATACCTATTTCACCATCGAAAAACGGGGGCTGGCGACCATGCGGGCCGTCAATGACATCGCCCGGGCGCTCGGCGTTCCCGCAAAGAATATCGGGCTTGCCGGCCTGAAGGATGCCCGCGCCGTGACGGTCCAGACCCTCAGTATTGAGCACACCGACCCGGAGCGCGTGCGCGAGTTGGACATTCCGCGCATCAAGATCCTCAACGTCACCCGGCACGGAAATAAACTGAAAATCGGTCATCTGCGCGGCAACCGATTTCGCATCCGGCTTCGCCAGATCGAGGGAGAGCGAACGGGCGACATCCGTGCCGTGTGTGAGACGCTCGTCACCCGCGGCGTGCCGAACTACTTCGGCAGTCAGCGGTTCGGTTCTCGCGGCGATACGTGGGAGATCGGCCGGGCGGTGCTCATGAACGACCCCAAGACGGCCGTCGATTTGATCCTCGGCACCCCGGGGCCCTTCGACAAGGGCGAGGTCTTCAAGGCCCGCCGCCTGTACGAAGCAGGCGATTTTGCCGGCGCGGCCAAGGCGTGGCCTTACGGCTTTCGCGACAATGTCCGCATGTGCCGTGAGCTCGATCGAACCAAGGGCAAGCACAACCGCGCGTTTCACGCGGTCGACATGCGAATGAAGAAGTTCTACGTCAACGCGTTTCAGTCGTACCTGTTCAACCTGGTGCTGGCTCGTCGAATCAACGAGATCGATCAGATCAAGACCGGCGACCTCGCATTCAAACACGAAAACGGCGCGGTCTTTCGCGTCGAGGATGCGGCCGCGGAATCGCCGCGTGCGGCGGCGTTTGACATCTCGCCGACGGGTCCGATCTACGGATTCAAGATGACGGAGCCCGAGGGCGAGCCGGCTGCGATTGAATCCGAGGTTCTTGCCGGACAAGACCTGAAGCCGGACGACTTCCGTGCCATGGCCCGCATGAAGATCCACGGCGCACGCCGCCCGTTGCGGTTCAAGCCGGAGGGGCTCGAAATCGACGACGGCCAGGATCAATATGGCCCTTATGTCGAGCTGCGATTCACCCTTTCTTCGGGGTGTTATGCAACGATGATCCTGGCAGAGGTCTGCAAGCAGCACCTTGAGGAAGGGCTCGAAGACGACCAGCCTTAAAAACCGGCCGCCCTATGGCTCCCGGGCGGTTTTTGGTCCCGGCCAATCCCTCTTGGTGCGTGACCTTGGGCGCGGGTACAATAGCGTCGGCCTTGCGGGTGCGCAGGCGTCCCGAGGTGTTTGATGGATGGCCAGAACGAAAGTTCGATCGATCCAACCTGGGTTGACCAGGCCATCGCCGGCGAGCCGCTCGCGCTTGAACGCCTTCTCATGGCCCATCATCGCAGCCTGACGGCGCTCATCGACGCCAAGATTCCCGCGACGCTTCGATCCTATCTCAGCGCGGAAGATCTACTCCAGGAAACTTTCACAGAAGCCTATCGCGGCATCGGCGCATTTCGCCCCGACGGCCCCAACGCATTCATCAAGTGGATCAGCACCATCGCAGAGCATCGCGTGCTCGACGCCATTCGCGCCCACAAGGCGGCGAAACGCGGCGGTGGGCGGGCGCCCATGACCGGCGCGGCCAATGACGACGACAGCGGCGTTCTCGCCCTGCTCGATCTTGTCGCGATTCATGAGCGATCCCCGAGTCGGTCGGCAGCCGGGCACGAGGCCGTCAGCGCCGTGCGATCGGCCATCGAAAAGCTGAAGCCCGACTATCGCACGGCGATTCAGTACCGCTATCTTGACGGCTTGTCTGTGGCCGACGCGGCCGCTCGAATGAATCGCACAGAGCGGGCCATTCACAAGCTGTGCAGCCGGGGGCTTCAGCGGCTCCGTGAATCGCTGGGCGATGCCTCAAAATATCTGACAAGAAAATAGGGAGCGCGGCGACGGGTTTACGCTCATGAAACGGGCGGACCCATCCGGCATCCGCCAGATCGATTCAGTCGCCACGGTCCACCATTGAGGGGTTTCGGCTCCATGCAACCCATTCCCCATTCCTCGTCTGACGGCCTCGATCCAACTCGACGCGCCGCGCGTATTCGAAAGGTCATCGAAGATTGCATGGTTCGCCGGGAAGCCGGTGAACGGCTCTCCGACGACATGATCACGACCGCGAATCGCGATCTCCTGCCGGAGCTGAAGGAGGAATTGGCGGTTCTGTCGATGATCGAACGCGCCCGGGTCGGATTCGGCTCGTCGGGTGAGCTGCCCAATCTTCTCGCCACGCCACAGGTCACGGACCAGACCTCGGTCGAGCAACTGCTGGCGTTCCGAGGCTACTCCGTTTCCCGGGAAATTCACCGAGGCGGTCAGGGCGTCGTTTATGAGGCCGTTCAGCGATCCACGGGGAAACGGGTCGCGGTGAAGCTGCTTCATGAGTCGGGCTTCGATTCCGGCCGCGACCGGGCGCGATTCGAGCGCGAGGTTCACATTCTGGGCCTGCTTCAGCACCCGAATATCGTGGCGATTCATGACAGCGGGACCATCGCGGGCCATCGCTATCTCGTGATGGATCTGATTGAAGGTGATGCGCTCGGGGCGTTTGATCCGACGGCCGATCGCTCCTCCGGCGACGCAAGCAGCCGCGCATCGGCGGAAAGATCAAGTGAAGGCGCCGGCCCCCATACTGCAAATGCCGGCGAGCCCATCGAGGCCAGACAACCGATCAGCCGGCCGGTTTCCGACATTTTCACCGCCCTGCGACAATTCATCAAAATCTGCGATGCCGTCAACGCGGCACACCTCCACGGCGTCATTCACCGGGATCTCAAGCCGAGCAATATTCTCATCGATCGCGCCGGGGAGCCGCATGTTCTCGACTTCGGGCTCGCCAAGGTCGCGCACAATAGCACGCTCGCCGCCCAGACCATGACCGCCGCCGGTCAGTTCATCGGCTCTCTTCCGTGGGCCAGCCCGGAGCAGGCCGACGGCGAGGGCGATGCGGTCGACATCCGCACCGATGTTTACTCGCTCGGCGTCGTGCTATATCAGCTGCTCACGGGGCATTTCCCCTATCCCATCGCCGGCAACTGGCGGGCGGTGGCCGAGACGATCGTCCACACCGAGCCGCGGCCGCCCCGACTGCTTCGGCACGACATCGACGACGATCTCCAGCGAATCGTGCTGAAGTCCCTGTCGAAGGACCCGGCGCGGCGCTACCAGTCGGCCGGAGAATTGGGCAAGGACTTGTCGCGATATCTCGGCCATGAACCGGTCACTGCGCGCGGCGACAGCACCTGGTACATCATGACCAAGCTCGCCCGACGACATCGCGTCAAGGCGACGATCGCAGCGGCGTTTCTGGTTCTCATCGCCGGATCGGCCGTGGTGATGACGCTGCTATATCAGGGTCAGCGCAGGGCGCTTCAGATCGCGGATGAGGAGCACCGCAATGCCGAGGATGCGCTTCAACTCGCTGAACTTCGTTTGACGGAGGCACGCAACGCCGAAAGGACGGCGAGTCAGTCCGCCGCCAAGGCCGCCGCGATCAACGAATTCCTGCAGGGAATGCTCGAAGCGCCGGATCCGTTTAATCAGGGCAAGGATGTCAAAGTCGCCGACATGCTCGAACAGGCGGCCAAGTCCGTTCACGAGAAATTCACGGATCAGCCTCTGGTCGAGGCCGACGTGCGAATCACCATCGGCCAGACCTATCAGGGGCTCGGCGACCTCAGGCAATCGGAAGAGCAGTTTCGCGAGGCCCGCCGGCTTCGGTTTGAAGCCCTCGGCGAGGATTCACGTGAGACGATCGAGGCTTCTTACCTGCTCGCATCGACCCTCTGGCTGACCGGAAAGCTCGATGAGGCTGAAACGCTCGCTCGCGAAGTCGTCGAAGCGAAGACAGCGCATCTGGGTGATGAACTCGATGATGAGGCCGAAGGCGCACTTTCACTCTACGCATACATTCTCAACGCCCGCGGCCGATTCAACGAGTCCATTCCGATCGCGCGCCGAAACTACGAGTACCTGCTCAACAAGCTGGGTGAGAATGACATGCGCACGGTTGCCGCGATGAATGATCTTGCATTCTCGCTTGATTCAGGGGATCTCAATGATGAGGCCGAACAGCTCTACAAAGTGGCTCTCGATCGCGCCCACGCGGCGCTCGGTCCCGACCACGGCGTGACGCAGTCGATCCAGGCGAACTACGCCAATCTGCTTCGCTCACTCGGCCGCGTGACTGAAGTCGAGCCGATGATCCGACAGGTTCTCGAGTCCCGTCGTCGAACGCTCCCGCCCAACAATCCGCTGATCGCGGATTGCCTGCTCGAACTCGCCGGCGTCTATGGCGCAAAGGGCGATGCCGAGAATGCGCTCGTCGCCGTCGAGGAGGCCCTTCAAATCAATGAGGCATCTCTGGGAAAGACAAACTGGCGGACGGCCGGTTCGTACGCCTACCGCTCCAACATTCTCTGCGCGCTGAAGCGCTACGAAGACTCCGAAGAAGATGCAATCAAGGCTGTCGATGTCCTCAAACTGACCTGGGGCGAGCACCCCTCCTGCGAACGAATGACCCAGCAGGTCGTACTCGGCCTTTACACAAAGTGGTCACGGCCCGATAAGGTCGAGGAATGGAAGGCGACCTTTGAATCGATGAATGCCCCCGCGGATGCGACGGAAAAGGCGGCCGATTCAGCAGTCTCGGAGTAACGCCTCGTTGATTCTCGACCCCCGCCTAAAACAGACGATCCGGTATCACTTGACCGCCGTGTATCCGCCGACGATTGAATATCCTGGTGTGATCTGGCATCGCGCTTTGGTGCGATATATACTGTAACCGTGATGCGACTGATCTCATCAGCACTGATCCTGATCATCCTTGCCGCTCCCATGGCCGGCGAGGCGACTGCTCTTGCATTCGCCGCCTCCGACGCGCACGCCGCAAGCTGCTGCTGCGGGACAAAGTCCAGCTGCAAATGCGGATGCGACCAGGTTCCTGCCTCCGCACCGGATTCAAAGCCGGTGAGCATCCAGAGCTGCCGCTGCGGCCAGCCCGCGATTCCCACGCCGCCGCCGACGAATTTCCAGGCAAATCGCAGCGTTCACGAATTCACCGTGGTGCTGCCGTTCTTTGCTCCGATTGAGTCCGCCACGTCACTTCCACAGGACATCTTCAACGGCTCATCCGGGCCGCCGGATCTCATCGCGAGCCTTGAATCCGTCATCCTACTGATTTGATCCCCTCCAAGGTCGTTCCGCGCGCAAAGAGAATCCGCGCGAGGCCATCGTGTCGTCACCCATCAACACGATGACCTCGAATGGCGAAGCGCCGGCAACGCACGTTTACGCGTCCGGTTGCGCCCTTGCCAACGCGATTCTCGCCAGCCGCCGGAATACGCTCCCTGCAACCCTTGTGCTGCTGTAGGACTAGGCCGAAACGTCGACCTCGGAGTCACGCGTCATGTATCGACTACGCGTCGTATCTCTCGCCGTCATCTGCACCATCATGCCGTCATGCCAGTCTCCCGACGCCCCCACGCGCGTCGACGAGGCCGCGAATCTCGCACGCGAA
The DNA here is from genome assembly GCA_938008425.1 of uncultured Planctomycetaceae bacterium. Lineage (GTDB taxonomy): Bacteria > Planctomycetota > Phycisphaerae > UBA1845 > UTPLA1 > JADJRI01. The sequence continues at coordinate 13,140 of CALLKH010000578.1, forward strand.
CGCACCGGCCGCCTGCCCGGCTGGGATGTGCCGTGGGATGAGACCGGCGTCGCCCCCGCCGAAGGCCAGACGCTCTCGCTCAACGACGCCATCAACGAGGCACTTCGCGCCAATCGCGAGCTTCGGTCGGATCTCGAGATGATCGGCCAGGCCGACGCCGATCTCGTACAGGCCGGCCTGATGCAGAACCCGGTGTTCAGCTTCATGGTGATGTTTCCCTCGGGCGGCGGACGCACCATGTTGCGCGGCAACGCGCTCCCCATGCAGCCGATTCAGGATCTCTGGCTGATTCCAGCCCGAAAGAAGGTCGCGGCGGCGGCGCTTCGTGAGGCTGTTGTTCGTGCGGCCGATCGCGGCGTCGAAACCATTGAGGCCGTCAAGAGAGCCTACGCCGAAATCCAGTACGCCCAGCGCGCCATCGAGCTGATTGAGACGAACATGGAACTCGTCGCCCAATCGACGAGCATCATTCAGATCAGCCAGTCCGCGGGGAAGGCGAACCAGGTCGAAGCCAATCTCTCCCGCATTCGCCACGAGCGGCTTCGCTCCGATCTGCTGACGCAGCAAACCATGCTGAGTACTGCGCGGCACGAGCTGCTCATGCTCATGGGCGCGGCGGCCGGCGAAGACCACTGGCGCGTCGCACCTCTGGAGGACTTGTCCGAAGGCGAGCGCAAGCCGTTCGACGAGATCGCGCTGGTTCTCCTGGCCTCCGAAAACCGGCTCGATCTCAAGAGCTTGGAATGGCAGGCGGAGTCGGCACTGGAACGCATCACGCTCGCGAAGCGCGAGGGCTGGCCCGATCTCGCGGTCGGATTCACCTTCGAGCGCGCTCCGCGCGGCCGGACGCGCGGTGCGAGCAGTCGGGCCCTCGCAGCTGATTCCGCTGCCCAGGGTTTCGTCAATGGTCTCAACCGATCCATGCCGGCGCCATCGGCCGGGCAGATCGCCCCGCTGCCACGGCCGCCGCGCGAGGTGACGTACACGCTTGGCCCGATGATCGAATTCGAGCTTCCGATTTTCGACTGGGGACAGGCCCAGACCGCCAAGGCAATTCACGAGTTCGAGCAGCGCCGCGCGGCTCACGACGCGAAGCTGCAGTCCGTCGTTCAGTCGGTGCGCGATACGCTCGCACGGCTCGACGAAGCGGATCGGCAGTTCGCTCTCTATCGCGACGTGATCCTGCCCGAGGTCGAGCGCAACCTCGAACTTGCCCGGCAGTCCTACGTCGCGGGCCAGACCGATCTCACGATTTACCTTCAAACACAGGAAGACGTCATC
>CALLKH010000579.1 GCA_938008425.1 uncultured Planctomycetaceae bacterium
CCGAACTTGAGCGGCAGGACGGATCGTCCAGGGCGGGCGCAAAGGTTGAATCGATCGAAGCGCCTTCCTGCCCGGAGGAGGTCGATGCGGAGGGAACCCATCCGGGGCGGTGGGGCGGGCGGCCGGCAAGTCTCGGAGTACTGGCGCGTTACGGTTCGAAATTCAGGCCGCAGCCGGGCGGAGGATGATCTCGGGGAGGTCTCTGATTACGGGTGGTCGCGCCGCCACCGTGCCACAAACGCGGCATAGTCCTCCGGCGTGTCCACGCCGCCCGTTGCGCGGGAGACCACGGCGACCGCCATTGAATAGCCGTGCTCCAGCACGCGAAGCTGTTCGAGCTTTTCGCGCTCTTCCAGCGGCGTCGGTGCGAGTTTGGCGAGTTTGAAGAGGAATTCCCGGCGATAGGCGTAGAGTCCCAGGTGCAGCAGCCAGTTCGAGGGGTTGTCCGGTGCACCCTTTGCCTCCCGCGGATATGGAATCAGCGAGCGGGAGAAATACAGCGCCCGGCCGGTCTGGCTGATCACCACCTTGACGCCGTTTGGATTCTTCGGATCGCCATCCGACGGAAACGGGCAGGCCAGCGTACCGATCGGCGTCGCCGGATCGTCGCGCATGATGTCAACCAATCGATCGATGTTCTCCGGCGCGATTTCGGGTTCGTCTCCCTGGACGTTAACGATCAGATCCGCGTCGGTTGTTGCCGCCGCCTCGGCCACCCGGTCGGTGCCGGTGGGGTGGTCCTCGCGCGTCATGACCGCCATGCCGCCGAACGAGGCGACGGCCTCGTGGATTCGGGCATCGTCCGTAGCGACGACGACCGACGTGAGCGTTCGGCATCGGCTGACCTGCTCATAGACATGCTGAATCAGGAACTTGCCGGTCTCTTTCAGCAGTGGCTTGCCCGGAAAGCGCGTGGAAGCGTAGCGGGCCGGTATGATGGCGATGGCTTTCATGGATGCGTGAGCCTAAGAAGCGAATTCGCCGTTGTCAAAACCCGCCTTCCCCCGGGAATGCGATTCGGTATGCGATTCGGAATCCGACGCGCCCCGCGCTATAATGCGCCTCCATCGACCGGCCGGTGCAAGGGCGTCGGCGGAAGCCAACATCGTTCAATAGTGAGTTCAATTCCCGGCCGTCGATTTGGCTCGTCCGCGGCGGCCGTCATCACTGTCATTCAATCGGAGATCATGACATGCGATCACGTTTCTCGTTAAGAACTTGTCCGCGACTCCTCGTATTAATCATCGTTGCCGGCGCCGGACTCGGCGCATCGACGGCGACGGTTCGGGCCGATGATCCGCCGAAAGGCGAGTCGGGTTCCCGAAAGGTGCAGAAGAAGGCGAAGTCGGAAAAGGACGCCAAGAAAGGCAGCGAATCGGAGAAGAAGACCAAGATGCCCGCGCTCAAGTTCAAAATGAAGGATATCGACGGTAAGAAGCAGGATCTCCGCCAGTACGAGGGGAATGTCGTCGTCATGGTCAACGTCGCGTCGAAGTGCGGCCTGACGCCTCACTACGAAGGAATCGAAAAGCTCTACGAAAAGTACAAGGATCGCGGACTCATCGTTCTCGGTTTTCCCGCCAACAACTTCGGCGGCCAGGAGCCCGGCACCGACGAGGAGATCAAGGAATTCTGCACGACGAAATTCGACGTCACGTTCCCGATGTTCTCCAAGGTCTCCGTCAAGGGCGACGACATCTGTCCGCTGTACAAGTATCTGACCGACGCCAAGTCGGATCACAAGTTCACCGGCGATATCGAGTGGAACTTCGCGAAGATCCTCGTCAATCGGCGCGGCGAGGTGGTGGGGAGGTTCAATCCCCGCACGTCGCCCGATGACGAGAAGTTCATCGAGGCGATCGAGTCGCAGCTCGAAGAACCCATCCCCGAGGATTCCGCCCTCGCCAAGAAGCTGAAGAAAGAGGAGAAGGCCGACGGCAAGAATGGCGACGACGAATCCAAGAGCGCGCGCCGAAAAAAGCCGGCGGCATCGCGCTGACGCCCTTTGAATTCCAGACCCATTGCACATGATTCGACTCAGCGGCCCCTCGACTCCGAACGGAGCGGGAGGCCGCTTGTGCAATCGGCCGGTCGCCGATTCATTGCAGCACGGCGTAAGCAGCGTTATAAATGCCGCAGTGAACAACGACACGCGGGATCGATTCGTCCATGAAGATACGTGAGCTTCTCTCCACCGGCCGCCCCTGTTTTTCGTTTGAATTCTTCCCGCCGAAGACCGACGCGGGGCTGGAATCGCTCCGGGACGCCGTGCGGTCGCTTCGCGATCTGAATCCCACGTTCGTCTCCGTCACCTACGGCGCCGGCGGCAGCACCCGCGACCGCACGCTGGAGCTCGTGTCGCGGATCCAGCGCGACCTCGGCATCACCGCCATGGCGCACCTGACCTGCGTCGGCAGCACGCGCGACGAGATCCGGGAGATCCTGCGGCGACTGGTCGACAGCGGCATCCAGAACGTGCTGGCCCTGCGCGGCGATCCGCCGAAGGGCGAGACCGAGTTCCAGCCGGTGCCGGGCGGCTTCCGCTACGCCACCGAGCTGGTGGCGTTCATCCGCGACCAGGGCTTCGACCTGTGCGTCGGCGGCGCGTGCTACCCCGAGGGGCACGTCGAGACCCGCGACCTGGACGCCGACCTCTCGCACCT
>CALLKH010000580.1 GCA_938008425.1 uncultured Planctomycetaceae bacterium
GGCGAGCCCGTGAATCTTGGCACCGGCGAGGAAATCACCATCCGCGATCTGGCCGCGAAGATTCAGGCGAAGGTGGGGTACCAGGGGACGATCACATGGGATGCGACCAAGCCCGACGGTCAGCCGCGGCGATGTCTGGATACGACTCAAGCCGAAGCCCGGTTCGGTTGGCGGAGCACGACCGGGTTGGACGAAGGCCTTCGCCGGACGATTGACTGGTACACGTCGCAGTCGTGAGCAACGTCTATGAATCGAGCGCATCCGATGGCCGGGCCGGCATCAACTCATCGACGTCAGTCGAATAGACGTATGGTGACCTGTGGTGTTGCGATCGGCTTGGCAATCGGGGGTTGCTCACAGGCCCATTCGCATCCGAGCGAGACTGCTGGGTCGATCGCGCCGGCCAGGCTTGACCTGACAAACGGCATCGCCGATGTAGCCATGAAGGCTCATGTCGGCGAAGTGGTGACGATCATTGGCTGGTGTGATGGTCGGGCAAAGATCGGCTGGACGATGACGGGGCTTCGTGATGCGGCAGTGCCGAGGGTCGTCCTGTCGTCCACGGAGGATGCCCCGGAAGACGTCATCGATAGGCTCTGTTCCAGCACTGGAAAACCGAAGCTTGAGGCGACCGGCGTCCTGAGACTTTACGAGCCGCCGCCCGATGTCGAATCGGCCGAGGGTCATCCCGTTGCGCACGTGGCGAGTGCGCCAAGGCACTATTACCTGGATACAAGCGTTCTCACCATTCGGGTCGAGGATCAGCGCCCTCACCTCGGCAACTGATCGATCTTTGCCGCCAGGATGAAATCGCTTTCGGTCAGCCCGTTGATCTTGTGCGTCCAGATTTCGACGCGAACCATTCCCCACGCGAGGTAGATGTCAGGGTGGTGGCCCTGATTTTCGGCCACCTCGCCGACGCGATTCACAAACGCCAGCGCCTTGACGAAATCGGGAAAGGTGAACGATCGCGTCAGGTGGTGCTCGCCTTCCGCGCCCCAGCCGTTCAGCTGCGGCAGAAGTTCGCGAATCTGCTCCCGCGTCATGGGCGGCACGCCGCCCTTGCAGGGCACGCATTCTCTTGTCGCCAGATCGGACATGGCATTCTCCTTGATTGGGTCGATTGAATTGTATGCCGGTCAGGGCGATGATGAAACACCGGCATTCCGCGATTTTTGCGATGCCAGCGCCATTTCAAGTCGAGCACGACGTGAGCGTCAGGCGAGGCGAATCTTGATGGCTCCGCAGTGGCGAAGGAGTGCCGTAGGCGTGGCAAGGATTGAAGCAACCTCCGTATGAAGTTCCCTCTTTCGCCCCTCTGGGGCTGGCGCTTCTCACTGCCGTTCACCCCCGGCTCGCGCCGGGGGCTACATTCTTTCGCCGCTACGGCGGCTGGGTTTTGCGCTGCGGCTGGGTTTTGCGCTGCGGCTGGGTCTTGCGCTGCGGCTGGGTCTTGCGCTGCGGCTCGATCTTGCGCTGCGGCTGGGTCTTGGGCTGCGGCTGGGTCTTGCGCTGCGGCTCGGTCTTGCGCTACGGCTGGGTCTTGGGCTGCGGCTGGGTCTTGCGTTGCGGCTCGATCTTGCGCTACGGCTGGCGAATCGGCAGAATCCTGAAAATGATTCCCGCGGGTTCGAGCTTCCACTGCTCACGAATCCAATCGGGGATGTACTCTGCCGCGTCGGTGCAGATGAACGCCTTGCCCGCGTTCACAAACGGTTCCACGGCCTGCGGTTCGCGATTGATGGCCGGCGGCCGGGGAATCGTGTCGTGCCCTGTCGTGAGCGTCACGCCGGGCGCCTTACCCTGCACGTCGCGCACGTAGACCAGCACGTTCTTAATGGTCGTGTCGGCGTAAAGGAGGCCGTCGGGCGCGGCGACCTCGAACGCGGCGTCGGCGAAGCGCCGGGCGCTGTCGTCGCCCGTTTTCCACGGCTGGATGAAGTAGGCGAGCGTGTCGCGAAACGGAATGTCGCGCTTCGCGCCGATGCTGAAGCCGGTCATGCGAAACACGGAAGGGGCGGCGGCATAGACGACGATCGGCAGCAGTGCTGCGACGATCGCCAGCTTGGTCACTTGTCTGACGCGTGGATCCGACGGGCTTGAATCGCGACGGCGGTTCAGCATGTCGGCCGCGCCGATTCCGATCAGCAGCGCGACGATGACATACGCCGGCGTGAAGAAGACAAACTGATCCGGCACGGGATAACGAAAGGCGAAAACGGAATTGATCGCGAAGATGGCGCCGGCTGTCAGAGCGAACCAGCGCTTTCCGGGCGTGCCCGCCCATTTCCAGAAGCCGAGCGCTGCAAGAACCACGACGGGTGTCGGAAAATTCATCGCGAAGTACAGGGCGGAGCGACCCGCCTGCCGGGCGAATGAGAAGTCGGTGGAGAGCACCTTGCTCGACCGCTCCTCCGGTCCGACCAGCGACTCTTTCAACGCGGCAACCACGCCCTGACCAACCGAGATGTTCTCACCGATCAGCCAGAGATAGGGTGACGATCCAGCGATCAGGGCGAGCACCAGCCCCGTCAAATGTTTCGCACGGAGCATTCCCGATCGAATCGCCCAAATCAGCAATCCGAGATAAACCGGCCAATGGAGAATCGCCAACAGATGGTTGGAAAGGTTGAGGCCGTTCACAAGGATCGCCATCGCAAGCCAGGTCCATCGGCGGGTGTGCATCCATCGCTCAATGCACCAGAGTTCGACGACGAGTCCAAGCGCGTACAGGTTGTAGACCTCTGCGATGGCGCAGTGTGTCCAGAAGGTATGACTGACGGCCAGGGAAAGCGTCCCAACCAGCGCCGCCGCCGGCGAGCGCGTCAGGTTGAGGAGCAGCCGCATCGCTACCGCCACGGCAGCCGCGCCGCAGAGCGCCGAGAACATGTTGACGCGCCAAGCGAAGTCGCCGAACGGGATCGCGAGCGTGAATGCTCTCGCTGACAGAATGTAAAGCGGGTGGGCAAGCGGCAGCCCGCTCTCGCCGCGCACATCGAAGAACCAGACGCGATGCTGAAACATCGCGCTGTCCTGCCAGAGTACGCCGGGGGCACAGGTCAGGCCGTAGAGGATGCACGCGCCGATGAACACAGCGCCGACAAGGAGATTGTGGCTTCGAGTTGAATCGGGAGGATCACCGGGCGCCGGCGTTTGCCGAGCCGACGGAGAATCGGACATGGCGGGCGTGTCAGACATGGACGCCGTGTTGCGAGAGCAGCGACTTGAGCACCGGGATCGACTGCGATTTCTCAAGATTCTCGGTGGCGAGCGTCAGGCCGAATTCCTGCTCCAGCGCGCCGATCAAGTTGATGTGATTGAGCGAATCCCACGTGTCGACGCGCTCCGAGGTGAGATCATTCGTGACCTCCTCCTCGGGGATCTGAAGAATCGCGCTGACGATCGAACGAAATCTGGTCGCGTTGTCCATAACGATTGTATGTACGGTCAGTCCGCCTGGACGACCACTTTGATCCAATCCGGGAGGGTTTCCTCGAACCGCTCCAGCCCCAGTTCCCATATCTGAATATCGCCCGTCGCCTGAGCCCGGCTTAATCCGCAGTCGGCGAAAAACCCGGAGAACGGCTTGTTCTTGCCGGTCGGGACGAATTCGGCAAGCAATCGCTTCGCGCCGGCCGCCCGGGCACGCAGCGCAATCCAGCGAAGGAGCGTCGTCTCCACGGCTCTGCCGAGCACCCGACAGCTCATGAGAAACTGCCGGACGGTCCATGCGTCGGCCCCGGTCCCCACGACCGCCATTCCGATAATCCCATTCTCGCCGAACTTATCGGCAAGAGCAACGGTCACGACCTCGTGCGTCCCGTCGGTCGAGAGCCGGCGGATGTCGTCCTCGCTGCAGCGCCGGGTGTGCATGTTGAACTGGTTCGTGCGGTTCGTCATCTGCGAGGCTCGCGCCACATGCGCCGGTTGATTGATCGACACCACCATGGTCATGTCCAACTGGCGGTAGAACGATTGCATGTCGATGGCGGCCGATTTCAACTGGCGGCGCTCCGACTCCGCGCGGTACATGTCGCCGCGCCGCCGATCCTCGTTCGAGATCGTCCACTGGTCGAAACAATCGAGGCCGTCGACGATGGCGGGGTACCCCGCGGGGTCCCTGGGGAGGTGAACCGTCAGCACCTGCGGCAGCGACTTTCGCATCAAATCGCACTCGACCGGGCTGTCGTCCATGAAGACGAAGCTGTCGAGCCCGAGGTTGAGTTCCTCCGCGATCTCCTGAAGGCTTTGCGGCTTCGGATTCCAGTTGACCCGCATCGACGCGAAGTGATTCGGCTTCAGCACCATCTCTTCATGCGACGCAAGAACCTGTTCGACCGAGCCGGGCTCATTCTTGCTGGCGATGGCGAGCAACACGCCGCGCCGATGCAATTCGAGAATTCGCTGCTGAAATTCGATGAACGCGTTTCCGGGAAAGTCGTGCCCCAGTTGAATGCCGTGCATACCGACATCGCCGACCACGCCCCCCCACAGGGTGTGATCCGCATCGAGGACAATGACCTTTTTTGTGAGCCCGAACAGCGGCCGCAGGTGACGGACGTAGAATCCGGCCCATCGCCAGTAGTGGCGGCTGGCGACCGGAATCCGCGCGTAGAGTCGCGTGCGGTCGTCGCACCAGTTTTCACGGCCCACCCGGGCGACGAGTGCGTCGTAGTCGAGCACGAACGTGTTGGGGATTGTCCCGGCGAGATCGACGAGGCGACGGTTGGCGGTGCGAATGAACTCCGACTGCGAGCCCGGTGAGACGGCATCCGCAATGCCGAGCGCGGGGTTCACAGGCTGCTCATCGTTTTGGATCAGCAGGTATGCATTCGAGCGCTGCCGAAAAGTTTGAAGTGCGACGGCGAGGCGGTCGAACCAGCCGTCGAGCAGGGCGAAGGCTTCGCCGTCCTTCAGCCCGTTGAAATCTGAATAAAGCTGCGGACACACGTCCGCAAGTCGAACTGCCACCAGTACGGCATCCGGCCTGAAGCCGGCCAGCCCCGCGGCGGGATCGATCAACACCCGCTCAAACTGGCCGAAGGGTGCGATGTATGATTCGAGGGCCATCCCCGCGCGGGCGGCCTGCAGTTCCAGAACGCTCTTCAGAGGATCGAGCGTGAATGATGACACGCAGCCGAGTCGCACCGGCACCCGTCCGAGCACGCTCTTGATTTCCCCAAGCTTGGCCGAGGCCTGATTGAGCCGAACGAGCGTGGGCTGCTGTGCCAATTCGTCGAGGAGCTCTCCGGCGCGGACCGCGTCGAGCGGCGCCTTGTCGCTTGCATTGTGGGTCGGGCTCGTCATGCAGCTTGCAAATACTCCATCGCGTATCGCGGACCCGTTCGATCGCCGGCCCGCCGACGAACTACGCGCCCCTGGCCTCGATCAACTCCACCATGAGTCCCTGTCCCATCACAAACGCGACACGGCGTCCGTCGAACGCAACCGCCGGCTTGGCGGGCGACACGAGCGTCATGCCGGAGCGCGTCAGACGCTGGAGGGTTTGATCGAACGTCGCCGTCTCATATCCGGCGTGGTAGAGGCCGACGCCTCGTTTGAGGATGCCGTCGAGCGGCGACGGGTCGGCGGCCGGCGCCAGCAGTTCGATTCGAAGCCCGCCGACAAGAATGAACTGAATTCGCACGCCCTGCGCGGGATCGTGATACACCTCGGACTCGATCGTCGCCCCGAGCGATCGCTCATAGAACTCCCGCGCCGACCCGATCTCCCGGACCGCGAGGCCGACATGATGAAATGTCCCGATGTTTTCAGGCTCCAAGCGGGCTCGCCTCCAATTGCGTCCTGCGGTCGCAATCCTGTCGGAAAGTCATGGCGCAGACCGATCCGTTTTCTTGTCGTTTGCGGTTCGCGCCGCCTCCAGGGAGGACCTGGTGATCGCCGCCGCCATCTCGTCGAAGGCCGCCCGGGCGCGGGGGCTCAGGTTCGGACTTGGACGTCGCGGTCGCCGCCACCCGATCTGCCGGCCGCGCGGCGGTCCGCCGATGTTCGCGAACGGCGGCACATCGCGCACCAGTTCAGCGGCCGCGTGGACGACGGCGCCGTATCCGATTCGAACATTGGGCATGATTCTGGCCATCATCCCGATGAAGGCGTATTCCTCGACCACGATCGGGCCCTCGATGACATGCTGATGCCCCGGCGGCGCCCGGTGTGACATACTGATGAGCATGCCGGGATCGTCGGGATATTCGATCGTGTTCGTCGCGCTATAGAGGTGCGCCAGCGCGGAGATGCCGACATTGTCGCCGATGCGCACCGTTCCGCGGCCGGCGATGTGCACGCCGGGGCCGAGGTGTACGAAATCGCCGATGGTAATTGAACCATGCTGGCGATGACGCCGTTCACCGGCCGCGAGTCGCACGTTGGTGTCGATGTGGCATCCCGATCCGATCGAGACCGATGCCGGTCCCCAGATCTCAACGCCCTGATCGATGATCGTGTCGACGCCGAGGTTTTTCAGGCAGGCTTTCCAGTAGCAGCTTCGCAGGAAGAAGCCGAAGGCGTTTCGCGTGAAAGTTCGGGCGAGAATCTCAATGAACCAGTTGATCAGCGGGATCCACGCCAGCGCCAT
>CALLKH010000581.1 GCA_938008425.1 uncultured Planctomycetaceae bacterium
GTTAAAGGTTTGCTTCGAGCGAGAAAGTTCTTGGCGGCGGTGGTGGCCCAGGGTCAGGACATCCTGATCGTCGGCACCAAGCGCCAGGCCAAGGACTCCGTGGAAAAGCATTCACGACGCGTAGGGATGCCCTTCGTGTCTGAGCGGTGGCTGGGCGGCACACTGACAAACTTCAAGACCATTCGTTCCCGGCTTTCCCGACTCGAGCATCTCGAAGAGATTATTCGAACCGGAAAGATCGAGGAATTCAGCAAGAAGGAAAAGGCCAGGGCGGATCGCGAGCGGGAAAAGATCGCGCGAAACCTGGATGGCATCCGGACCATGCATCGGCTTCCGGGCGCCCTTGTCGTCATCGACGTCAAGCGCGAGCACATCGCCATCAAGGAAGCGCAGAAGCTCGGAATCCCCACCGTGTGCCTTGTCGATACCGACAGCGATCCCGACGGCGCCGACATTGTCATTCCCGGCAATGACGACGCGATGCGCGGCATCGAGATCATGATCTCATCCCTCGCGGATTCGGTCGAAGAAGGCAAGCGCGGCCGACAGGCCGGCGAGGAGAAGCCCGGCGAGCAATCGGCGGGCGGACCGGGCCATGCCCGGCGCTCGAAGCGGGCGTCCACCTCTTCGCTCGCGGCACAGGCCGATGCCGAGATGGGCAGCGAAGTCGACACCTCCGAGATCGAGACGGTCGCGGCGGCCGATGCGGATGCGAAAGACGCGTCCCCGACCGAAGTGTCCGACGGCGTTTCGTCGTAACAGCCGGTTCGGAGGCGACTCCGGTCGGAATCTGAATAGAGTTCAATCACGCGCGGCGGGGTCGATGAACCCCGTCGCGCGTGTTAGTCTAAACACCGTGCGGACGACGTTCCGCGCGGCTTGGTCTCCCCACGATACCCTTAGGAGTGACACCCCATGGCTGAGATTTCCGCGAAACAGGTACACGCCCTCCGAGCGAAGACCGATCTCGCGATGATGGATTGCAAAAAGGCCCTCGTCGAGGCCAACGGCGACGAGACCGTCGCACTCGAGCTTCTTCGAAAGCGATTCGCCGACAAAATGACCGAACGCGCCGAGCGCGAAACCGCCAACGGCCGCATCGGCGTCTATGGCGGCCCCGAGGCGGCGGCCATGGTCGAGCTGCGCTGCGAAACCGACTTCGTCGCGACCAACAACGACTTCAAGGCTGTCGCCGACAAGCTCGCCGAGCAGGTCGCCAAGACCGGCCTCACCGACGTCGAGAAGATCAAGGCCTCAAAGATGGACGGCGGGCGAACGGTTCAGGAGTTTCTCGTCGATGCGTTCGGCCGGATGAAGGAGAATCTTCAGCTGGTTCGCGCCATTCGACTCGAGGGCGCCGGCGCCTGCTACGTTCATCACAACGGTCGGATCGGAACCATCGTGACCGCCGACAAGAGCCCCGGCGACGCGGGTCGAAGCATCTGCATGCACATCGCCTCGGCCGCGGTACTGCTGGGTCGCGTCCGCGAGGATGTCGATTCGAAGCAGGCGGCCGAAGCGCGGGAGCGCGCCGCGGCGGAAGCCAAGGGCAAGCCCGAGCCGATTCTGAACAAGATCGTCGACGGCAAAATGGACAAGTGGTACGCCGAGCGCGTCCTGGTCGAGCAGCCCTTCGTGATGGATGACAAGAAGACCGTCGGCCAGTTCGCCAAGGAAAACGGCTTCGAAATTAAATCGTATCTCAAGTACGAAGTGGGAGTCATCGGGTAACCCCTCCCGAGAAAGCCGCCATGTGCGGCTTTTTTTATGCGCGCGTGGCACCGCCGCGGCCGATTCGGCGCGGCGCACGAGAGGATCGATTGCATCATGGCCGCCGATCTGCTAACAACACCCACTATGGCAAAAAGAACCAAGGTCGCGGGCGGAAAGAAGTCGAGGGCCCCGAAGACGGCGTACCAGCGGGTTCTGCTCAAAATCTCCGGCGAAGGCATGGGCCGGAGGGATGAACTCGGCATCGACGGCGAGACCGTTCGCCGCATCGCCTCCGAGATCATCTCGGTGCGGGCACTGAATGTTGATGTTGCGGTGGTCGTCGGCGGAGGAAACTTCATTCGCGGCACGACGCTCGCCTCCAAGGCCCGAATCCAGGAAGCCACCGCCCACTACATGGGCATGCTCGCGACAGTCATCAACGCCCTCGCCCTTCAGGACGTGCTTGAAGACCTCGGCCAGCCCACGCGGGTGCAATCCTCCATCGCCATCCACAGCGCCTGCGAAAACTTCATCCGCCGGCGATGCATCCGGCACCTCGAAAAGGGCCGCGTCGTCATCCTCGCCGCCGGCACCGGCCGACCGTTCGTCACGACCGACACGGCCGCCGCGCTGGCCGCCGTCGAGATCGGCGCGGACATCCTGTTCAAGGCGACCAAGGTGGACGGCGTCTATACGGCCGACCCGGTGAAGGACAAGAAGGCGAAATTCCTGTCGAAGCTCTCCTACAATCAGGTGATTGACGACCGGCTTCAGGTGATGGACGTCTCGGCGGTCGATATGTGCCAGCGGCACGGCGTTCCGATCAAGGTGTTCAACCTGATGACGCCGGGGAACATGAAGAAGGTCGTACAGGGGCAGAATATCGGGACGCTGATCAGCGACTGATCCCGTCGCGGGCCGGGCGGCGTGCACCAGGACCGTCCGGTGTAATCAACCGCGGAGTTCGAGATGCCGACGAAGTCGGACGATACTTGGCGAAAGCCGACTGATCCACGCCGGGCCCGGCGTCTGTTCATCGGATTTTCTGCTCTTACAGCATTCTGGTTTCTTGGTGTGGATTGGGCATGGACGGTGGAGAACTGCTACGACTGTCACACCACCATAGACGTTTCGCAGTACCGTCTGTTCGGGGTGCCATTCATCTCCGATCGCCGCGAGTATCAATCTCTGTTTCAGAAAATCGCTTCGGACTTTGGCGCTCCTTGCACACACGAATTCAGTAAATCAACG
>CALLKH010000582.1 GCA_938008425.1 uncultured Planctomycetaceae bacterium
GATTTGAAAGTCGACCCCGCACGCCCAAACGCCGGGGGTCCCATTGGAGGCGCAATCCCGCCTTGATGGGCTTGGCAAGCGGATCGGCGGGGTCCGGTCGCCAGCCCCGCAATCTTAGGTGGCAGGCGGGGATTGTCAACGAGCGAAAGCGCGAAGCATTTGTTAAGCACACGAACCGACGTTCGGCGGGCACTACACGGCCGTTCGAGCGTATTCTTCCGCAGCGGCGACTGACCAATCCGGCCCCCAGGCCAGGTTTCCATGCAAGAATAGCGCCCCGATCGCCACCGGGGCAATCAGCGGAGACTGTCGGATAAACGGGACGATCGCCTCCGGCCGGTCTTCGAGGGTGACGAGTCCCGAGTGTTCGTCCCGGCACTCAGCCTGTTCCCAGCGGCGCCGCAACTCCGCCGAGTCCATCTTCAGTCTCGCCTCGAAGAGCATCTCGGGCTGATGGATTTCCTTGTCACGAATCAGCCCGACGCTGACGAGATCGACCAGATCATCAGGGTTGAGGTCCAGTTCCTCTTTCAACTCCCGGGTCAGACTTCCGAAGGGATCGACGCTGCCGTCTTCCTTGCGATCGCGCGCTTCAAATGAGCCGCCAAAGGTGTGAACATGCGACGCATGGTATGACACCCGCGATGAGCGAATGCCGTAACAGATCAAGCCGTCGGAAGTGACCAGCGTCGCGGTGGTGCCGATGGGATTGGCGAAGCGCTCCCAGCCGAACTCGGGGATGCGATGGTGGTTGTAGAGATTGGTGCCGACGAAATCCCGATAACACGTCGGCCCGACGGTCATTTGCAGTCGAGGCCCTGCCGAACCATCCGAAACGACCTCATGACTGACATAGCGAAGCATCGGCCCGTTGAACAGAAGGCGGTCGTGCTTCCGAGCGTCCTCCATTCGCCGTTCCCACTCCGCGGCGATCAGCGCCTCCATCTCCGGACATGTCGGCCGGGCGTCATCCACCGCACGCACCGCCACCTGCGCGGGCTCGAATCGTCCGTGGGCGACGACAACAAACGATAAGCGGGTATCCAAAAGTCCCTGACTCATTCCGGCAGTTCTCCACCGTTGGTCTCGCGGCGTCAAGGTCACGACCGCCGCTCGTACCCGGAATCTCTTGACTCCGCGAGCCGATTCTCTAAAATTGTTTGCACGGCTGGAGAGTCCGGCTGTCCGTCCGTCGTCAGTCACTCAAAATCATGCGAAAAGCCGCAATATTCCTGCTGATTCTGGTAATGCTCGTCGCCACGACAGGCGCTGCGGTAGCCTTGCATCATTCGCACGATCACGACGCAGGCGACGCTCCGGAATGCCAGATTTGTCTCGTCCTCAAAATCGTGGCGACGGCCATCCTGCTCGCCGCGCTCGTTCATCTCTTCACCGACACGGAGTCCCGCCGTATCGCGCCGCGCGTGCAACGCATCGCCGCGCTTCGCAGAGCGGACGTGCCGGTCGGCCTTCGTGCCCCTCCTCTCGCCTAGTTTCACTTCATTCACTGCGATCTCACTTGTGGGCAGATCACTTGGCCACTGCGCGCCGTCATCGCGGCCATTTGCAGCCATGACACCGCCGGTCCACCTGCCCGCCGGATGAATCGCAATTCACGCAAGAACTGCACGCGAATGCTGCGGGCCATCGCCCTGGCATTCGCACAGACGTCGTAGTCTCCTGAAAACCTGCGGGATTCAGGCTGATTTCGATCCCTGCGCGGATCTGCGGGTCGTCCATGGGCGCGAATTCGCGCGCCGACGGGACGACGCGCGGAGCCGTCGCCTGCGATCGCCTCGGCCGATCCCCGGCCGGACCCTGGATCACACATTCCGGCAAAGAGGGTAGCACATGAAAAAACACGCATTCACGCTGATCGAGTTGCTCGTGGTCATTGCGATCATCGCCATTCTGATCGCGATTCTTCTTCCGGCGCTCAGCGCCGCACGGGTGGCCGGTTTCAAGACGGCCTCCGCGCGGAACATGGAGCAGATCGGCAAGGCGTTGGCGATGTACGCCGATGACAACCTCGGCTACTTCCCCGAAACCACGCATGGCGGCGAATTCAGCCGCTCATGGATCTACACGCTAAAGGCCTACGTGGGGAACGTTGACGAGATTCGGCTGTGCCCCATGGATCCGCGAAAATCGGAGCGGCTCGCCGATAACGGCACGAGCTATGTGCTCAACGAGTACATCGCCGTGCCGCTCGTCGATCCGTTCGGGCGGCTGCTGGAGTCATTCACGAACATGCACCGGCTTCGAAGCCCGAGCACGACGATCACGACCTTTGTCGGCGCGGATGGGATGGCCGTTGGTACGACATCGGACCACACCCACTCGCGTCACTGGTTTGACACCTTTTCAAGCGACCCGTGGCAGGCCATTCGCCAGGATATTCAACCGGATCGCTATCGAACCGGTTCACCCACCGGCGATGGCACCACGGGCACTTCAAACTACCTCTATGCGGATTCCCACGTCGAATCGACACCGGCCAGGGTCATCAAGCAGAAGGCCGACATCCGGGACAACTTCGCGCGGCCGCTGGGGGATTAGTGAATCTCCGCGCCGGCGCGAATCCCTTCGCGTCGATGGCGCTTCAATGTTCAAGAAACAAGTTCAAACACGCAAAGACCAAGGAGTCTTACGAATGAAAACGTACAAGAATACTGTTCCCGCCCTTCTCGTTCTGACAATGCTGACCTCAGCCCGAACCGCGCACGCGACGCCGACCGCCGCCTGGACACAGGGCCACGGTGATATCGGAATCGCCTACGAGGACGGCTGGGACCTGCATATCCACGCCGAGGGCGCCATCATCGACGGAGTCGAATACCTCGACGACGAATTTGATCCGGCCGACGTGCTGATTCAGATTCCCGACTTCTCCAGCATCGCCCGGCCCGCGGGGGCGGTGTGGGCGCCGACCGGCGTCATGCCCGGTGCTTCGATCTGGCTTCTGCCGCAGTCGGAGGCCCCCGGCGTTCCGTTCGCGGGCTTCGGCACCGAGGAGATTCCGCTCGGCGAATTCGTCGGAGATGCCATCAGCCTGTCGCTCATCAGCGCGGTCTCTCCCAGCGGGAATGGCCAATTCTCCCTGTACCGGACTGATCTGTTCGGCACGCCGACTTTCTTCATGTCCACGAGCGACGGCATCGACACTTCCGACCTGCTGCCGCTCAATGCCGACGACCATACGCATGCCAATCTCGGATTCAGTGAACAGGGTCTCTGGGCCGTCACCTTCGAGGCCTCGGGGACTCACGCCACCGACGGCTTCGTCACGGGCATGGAGACGTATTACTTCAACATCGTGCCCGAACCGGCCGCGGCCGTGATGTGTCTTGTCGGCGGCATTCCGCTGGTTATTCGACGACGAAGGGGAGTGTGACAGTCTTGTGGAGGGGAGCGAGCCGAATCGGGGATGCGTGCGCCGGACAGTCCGGCGCACCGCACCCCGGTCGGCCGTTCGCCATCAGGCGAAAGGACTCCACTGAAGGGCTTTCGACTTCCTGACGAAAACGGAACCCTCGTTCGCGATTCGACCATTACAAAAAAAGAGAGAAATGACCAACATGAAAAACACCATTCGACATCATCCGCTGCCCATGCTGGTGTGCGCTGCGGTGTTCGCTTCGACCCAGCCGCTCGTGGCGTGCGACGCGCTCGTCAGCGAGATCAAGAAAGTCTACTTCGGCGTGGAAGTCCCCTTGCCGAACCCGGAGCATCCGATCACCGTCTCGATCGGCCACACCGATCTCGACATGCCGTATCTCAACTGCGCCTGGGTCGTCGACATCTCACCCGATGGCGGCAACATCCCCTCGGAGGATGCGCTGGTCTTC
>CALLKH010000583.1 GCA_938008425.1 uncultured Planctomycetaceae bacterium
GGCGCGACGCGCCGCGGAGACGATCTGGTCCTCGGTGACATCGTGGCGGCCGAACGCGATGTTTTCCGCGACGGTGCCGTCGAACAGGAACACATCCTGCGTGACGATGCCGAGCAGGCGTCGATAGCTGTCGAGTCGAATGTCGCGCAGGTCGACGCCGTTGAGCCTGACCGCGCCGGAGTTGGGATCGTAGTAGCGTGCGACGAGATTGGTGATCGTCGTCTTGCCGGAGCCGCTTGGGCCGACGAGCGCGATCATCTGCCCCGCCTCGACGCGGAGCGTAATGCCGCGAAGCACCGGGATATTGTCCCGATAGCCGAAAACGACATCGTCGAAGTCGATGGTGCGAACCGGCCGAGGCGCCTCGATGGCGCCGGGGCGGTCGGGCTTGTCGATCGCATGGCGAAGCGTGTCGAACACGCGTTCCATCGCGGCCAGCGCCTGCTGTGTCGCGCCGTACGACTCGACGATGGCGCTGACGGGCTGGAGGATCATCGCGAGGTACATCTGAAAGGCGATGATGCCGCCGATGGTGACGTCGCCCGCGAGATAGCGCACGCCGCCATACCAGATGACGACGAGGCTCATGATCGGAATGAGTAAGCCCCAGCCGAGGCTCACGACCAGCTCGAAGACGCGGGCGAAGAGCTGCTTTCGAGTGACGGCATGATGGCCCACGGCGTAGTCGCGCATCTCGGAGCGCTCGCGGGCGAAGGCGCGGACGATTCGAATGCCGCCGAAGGTCTCGGCAACGCGGCCGTCGATGTGGGCGCGGTCGTCGCGCATGGTTCGGTAGATGGGCCGGATGCGGCGAAGGTAGATGACGTTGATGGCGACGAGCGGCGGAATGAGCGCCATGGCGGCGAGCGCCATCTGCCAGTTGATGTAGAAGAGCATGCCGAGGGTCATCAGCACCTTGATCGTGGCGACGCCGGGGCTGATGACGGCGATGGAGAGCATGCTGCTGAGCTGATCGACGTCGCCGGAAAGGCGCGAGACGATGCCGCCCGATTTCATGTCGGTGATGCGCGAGAGCGGCAGATGAAGCACGTGGTCGTAGAGCTTCTGGCGAAGCCGGACGACAATCCGGGCATTGAGCACTGCGACGCGCCACTGTCGAAAGATGAAGAAGAACATCTGGACGACGGTGATCGCCAGCATCGAGAGGCCGAAGATCGTCAGCGCCCTGGCATCGCGATCGCGCACGAGAATGACGTCCACGGCGTAGTTGGTCGCCATCGGCAGCACCATGGACAGCGCAGCCGACACGATGGCGAGAAAGAGAACGAAAATGAGATGTAGCCGGTAGGGCTTGAGCCAGGCGATGTATTCGCGGAGGTAGTCTCTTCGCTTCTGCGAGCGTTTTCCCGTGCCTTTTGGTATCGAGTCCGGGCCTGGCGTGGAGTCGTGATCAGGCGCGTGTTTGGCGTCGCCTGCGGATCGCTGCTTCTCTCTGAACTCGGTGAATGCCTGTCTGGACGAGCGCTTCATATTCCCGCTTTGATTCCGCCTTTCCCGCGATCTGGAGGACGGCACCGCATCGGCCGTCGACTCCCGGGAATGACGGAGTATATCGCGATAGATGGCGGTTCGCTGCCGAGGCGCGATTTGGTAGTTGGAGCCGCCGAAGAAACTCGGTACTTGCGGACGCGGACATTCATGAACGAAAAAGCCCCCCGTGGATCATCTCCACGGGGGGCTTTGAGTCAGATGGCGGGTTGCGCTGATGGACGCAGCGATGTCAGAATTCAGTTGCCGGGTGTGTCGTCTTCCGTGACCTCGTCGACCTGGATGTTGACCTGGCCGTCCGGGGTCTGGATGCGGAGCCCGCGGGGTTCCTGCTCATCACCGGCGAAGACGTTCCGGCGGTTGCGGAGCTTGATAACTTCCTCGCCGCCGTCGTCGAAGAGGATGCGAAGCGTCAGGGTGCCGTCGTCATCGAGTGTGGCTTCCGGCTTGACGCCCTCGCCGTACCAGATCTGATCCGGGCTGGCGATGAGCATGACCCGCGCCTCCTTCGTGCCCGCGTTTTCCACTCGGAAGACGCGTGAGCCTTCGCCGTCCTCTTTCGGGAGGATGTAGATCTCCTGATTGATTCCGTCGGCGTCGGTCAGCCGGGCGATCGGCGCGGCGTCGGCGAGGTCTTCGAGGGTGTAAGGCACCTCGGGTTCGGCCGGCCCCGTGCCGCGGACGATGACGGATTCTGTGACCCGGGTGCCGTCGTCGCTCTCCTGCACGACGCGAACGTTGGTGAGGTCGTCGCCGTTCGCCGTGACGCCCTTGTTGATGCGCACCTTGGCGACGCCGCCGTCCTCGGTCTGGACGGTCATGCTGTGTTCGCCGTCGTCGGTCATCGGAATCTCGGTGGTCTGGCTGTTGTTATAAACGGTGACGAACCACTTGCGAATCCGCTCGACGCCGCCGGTCGCGGCGAAGGTCACGCCGCTGACAGCGAAGAGGGCGAGGGCGATCATGAACGGCCGCGTTCGAATCGGACGGGCCG
>CALLKH010000584.1 GCA_938008425.1 uncultured Planctomycetaceae bacterium
GTGAAAACTGATTGTATGTTCGAAGACAACAATCTGACACTTGCGTCAGCAGGTCCTCCGGATAGCTTTGCATCTTCGGATTGGACCAGACGACTCGGCCGTGAACATCGACGATACAGACGCCCTGGCCGATCGTGTTCAGAATCATGGTCGCCTGTTGGTCGACCAGGTTTCGTTCCAGTGCGAGGAAGTCGCTCTGATCACTGACGATCAGGTCGTAGTGGCCCTCCCGAACGGCGGTCAGTGCATCGTTGTACGATTCGACCACGTGCAGTTCGGTTTCGTCACCGAGTCGTGAAAGGATGGCCGCCCCCTTGGAGCCCGGCTTGGACAAAAACAGGATTCTTGGACGTAGCGCCGTGGTGTTCATGAGGTCAGCTTACTCTCCCACCCAAATCGCTCGGTCGCCGGCATGATCACGGCCAGGGGGGCGTAGAAAACGTTTCACCATATTTCACACATACATTCTATCGCCGCCGGGGTCGAAAAACCAAGATCGGCGAATTCCTTATCTATCGGCATTCGCGGACCTCAGCAGCTTTTCCCGGCATATTCAGCCGAAAGCCGGTCCTCCTGCTACATCGAACGACACTGGCATTTGCGATCAGTTAGGTCGTAACCGTCCGCTCCTGACCCACTTAGAACCCCGGATTCCCGGTCGAGACTCTCGATAGAAGCCCTCTCGGCCTTGGTCCGGCCGGGTCGTTTTCCGCGATCGACTCCGCCAGTTGTCGCCGAATCACCGGGGCGATCCAGAGCCGAACGAAGCGTCGATCCGTCCAGCCGAAGTGGC
Source organism: uncultured Planctomycetaceae bacterium (assembly GCA_938008425.1). GTDB lineage: Bacteria > Planctomycetota > Phycisphaerae > UBA1845 > UTPLA1 > JADJRI01. The sequence continues at coordinate 794 of CALLKH010000584.1, forward strand.
CGCCGTCATTGCCGAGGCGTGCCAGCCCGGGCTCCCATTCCTGTTGCAGGAGTCGCCCGTAGAGACGGATATCCTCTTCCGACAGGTCCGGCGGCGGCATGAAGCCGACCTTCCCGGCTGAGTCGCCGTACTGGCGGTCGATGGTGCCGGCCAGACGTGTCCCCGCGCCGAGCAGGATGGCGTCGTACTTCGAGTAGCAGTTGTAGATTTTGCCGCGCGTTCGGCGGAGCGCCGGCCGCAGGTCGTAACCCGGGCTCAGCGCGGGCGCAAGCAACGTCACGCTGTCGACCGGCGACGCGTCCGGCAGTTGTTCAACCGCCATGGCTGCAAGTCCCGCTCCGCCGGAGTGGCCAATGAGGTGAACCTGCCGCCCCGGATAGGTGTGCTGGTAACGAAGGATGCGCGATCGCAGCCGTGCCGCTTCGGCGAGATTTCGCGATTGATCTGTGAGGTTGATCAAGAAGCCGCCGGGGACGGGCGTGCCCCACTCGTGAATCTCGATGCCGCAATCGACGCCGCCGTCGTTGAGGCCGTTGGCGAGGCTGAGGTTCCAGACGCTTCGGCCCTCGATGCCGGGGAGCACGATGACGAGCCCGCGTTCCATTCGGTCGCGCGTTTGCAGGTGTTCAATGCCGCAACCCCCGGAGAGGGCCGCGATCAGTATGGATAGGGTTGCAGTGCCGAACGAAAAATGTGTCAACGTCTCGGCCCCCTGGCCGCGCGTCACGCGGCGTGGACGATGGTGGATCGATGTTCGCGGCCGGTCTGATGCAGCAGCAGCACCCACATGAGGCCGGACTGGCCCAACGCGATCGCGACATACTTCCAGACCGGCATGGACGGCAGTCCGCCGAACTTGATAAGCATCGCGAGCGAAATCAGCGTCATTGCGGTGCCCGTGAAGACGATCCACACGCCGGTCTTCAGCCAGGTGAGATAGTCGCTGTTCGTTCGAAGGGCAAACGCCCCGAAGAATGCACACGAGAGAAGCGCCGTAAACCAGATCGCGTAGACATGCGTCTTGGGAATCACCAGCGATGCGAGGCGGCTCTGCCAGTTCTGCGCCGGCGGCCAGATCCCGCTCAGATATACGAACATGCCGCCGACGAGCGTCCAGAGAACGATCAGCGCCCATTGCCGGTTGGACGGCGTCCTGATGAGCAGGCGCAAACCGCTCGCTCCGATGATGCCGGCCAGGAAGGCCGTGAGATAGGTCCAGACGAAGACAAAGCCGATTCGAATGCCGGCGGTTTGGAACATCGCGCGCTTTTGTTCCAGCGTGAGAAGGGGTGGAGGCGGCGATGACGGCTCCCGGTCGGTCCGCCGGTGGAAACCCCCGGTCAGGACGTCGGCCGGTCCGCCCGCACCGCTCGTCAGGCCGTTCGCCTGGCGCTCCGCATCCTGTTGGATGACGCGATGAACATTGGAGTACACCAGCAGGGCGTCGCGCCCCATCTCTTTGTCGACCTGAAGTGAAACCCCGAACCAGGCGGCCGCGAAGACGACCGAAATCGCCCCGACGCCGAGGGACAGGTGCAGAAGAATCAGGCTCAATAGCGCCAGCTCACCCGCCAGCATCCACCGCCAGGGCGGCACGTAGCTGAGATCATGCAGCGTGATGTCCGGCCAGTTCTGTTCCGAGAAATCCAGCACGCGCTGGCTGCCGTCCTGAATGCAGTAGTACGCCAGCGCCGCCAGCAGCACGGCGTTGAGGAAGTACATCAGCCGGCCGCGAGACATAACCACGCCGATCGAGGTGAGCAGGAGCACCGTGCCCCACGTGAACTCGTGCTTCCATTCGCCGGCGGCCGATGCGAATCGCTCGCCCAGCTTCGGGGCGAATGCCTCCACGCTCAGCACGCCCTGCGACACGCTCCAGCCGGCGGTTGCGATGAGCGCGAAGCCAATGACCGAGGTCACCTTCGGCCACTCGATTCGACCTGCTGCGTGGGCGAAGTAGTTCAGTGCGAGGCAGGCCGCGGCCGCCAGCCACCGTGCGGAAGGATGATTCCAGATCCATTCCCCGATCAGTGTCCAAGTAAGCAGCATGCCCACGGCTACCGTTGCAAGCACAAGGGCTGAGTCCAGCAGAAAGCGGAGAGGATTGCCACCGAGGCACCAGCCACCCAGCGTGATGAGAAGCCCACCGAGCACCCATCGCAACCGGCCCAGATTGTTGAGGAACCAGTCGCCGAGTTTGTTCAGAATGGGCTGTTGCGCGATCGCATCCGAGGCTGGCGTCGCGGCTGCGGGAACGGGATCAGGCCGTCCCGAACTGATGGTCTCCGATTCTTCGGCGATACGCTCTGTTCCAACTGGCGGCCTATTCTGGGTCGTCTGAGGGGTTGAGGTGCATGCTGCGGGTTCTGCACTGACGCCGGGCCAGAGAAAACTCTCCCAGTCCGATCGCGTCTGCGAAGCGACGAAGACACCGAGCATGACCAAAATGAAGCCGAACCAGATCACGGGTGTCGCGGGGCGGCGGTATGGGCGTTGAGAATCTGTGGCCGCGGCCACCGTTGCCGGTGCGGGACGCAGCCGTGGCTCCGGCGCTTTGAGCGGAATCGGACCGGTCTGACCGGCCAGTTGGATGGGTGATCGCGACGAGCTGCTCTCGGGCGATGCAGTCGGTATAGAAGGCGTCTTCGAAGCGGGTTCCATCGATGCGGTCCAAATTCTGACGGCGCGCGAGAAGCGCGCGGATGTTCCGTGTCTCACTTATATAGACGCATCGGCAGCGCGTGCCGCACTCAGGATGGAATTAGCCGCACACCCGTACGGTATTTGGAAATTTATCGGACGTGACGGCGAGCGGGCGACCTGCTGTAACCTTCTATCCAAAAGGCAATTAAGACGGCCAATCGCGCGGGCCCAGGCTCACGATCGCTCCATCGCTCGTCAACGGCCAGCGCTCCAGATACGACCGAATCGTCGCGGGCGTCACCGCGTCCAGATCGGCCAGCCGTTCTGTCACGCTTCGAGGACGATCGAAGTCGTCGATGTCCTGAATCATCTGCATGAGCCGGTAGTAGGGGGCTTCGGATTCGCTCGCCAGCGACGTTCGGCTTCGATTCTTCACGCGCTGGACTTCGTCCTCGGTCACGCCGTCCTTCACGATCCTGGCGATCTCCGTCCGCATTGCTTCGAGCAGTTCATCGCATCGATCCGGCTCGATGAAGCCGTAGGCCAGCATCATGCCGTCGTCGCAGTAGTCCAGCCGGCCGGCCGCCACCTGCGGTGCGACGCCCGTCTGAATGATGTTCCAGAAGAATCGCGAATTCTGTCCGCCGAGGATCGACGCGAGCACATCGGCGTTGTCACGATCTTTGTGAACCGCCGAAGGCGCCGGGTGAATCAGCGCGACCGCCTGCCGTTGGAACCGCTCGATCACTTTCTTGGTGACGCCGCGCATGACGGGCTTCGGCTTCAAGCGGTCCGGCCTGGGCGACTTCGACTGCCAGTCGCCGCAGATGCGCTCGGCCATTTTGATGACCGCAGCCGGTTCGACGGCGCCGGAGACGATGAGAATCATGTTCGCCGGATGGTAGCGATCCGTGAAATAGCCGTAGAGTTCGTCGCGCGACAGCCGCGTGATGGAGTCCGTGGTGCCGAGCACGGGCCACGAAAGCGGATGCCCCTTGTAAAGCGCATCGTGGATGAGATCGTAGACCTTTCGCTCCATCGAGTCATCGGACATGGCGATCTCTTCGAGGATCACCTTCTTTTCCATCTCGAATTCCTCGGCCGGCACGACGGACTGCATCATGTCCGCGAGCAATTCGAGCTGCTTCTCAAGATCCTCAACGCGCACCCAGCCGAAGTAGACGGTGCGTTCCTTCGATGTGAAGGCGTTATAGGTGCTGCCCATGTCGTCGAAGTCGTTGGTGATCTGCTTCCAGTCGCGCTTTTTCGTGCCCTTGAAGCACATGTGCTCGAGGAAATGCGAAACGCCCGCCAGTTCGGGGACTTCATCGCGCGCCCCGGTGCGGACGAGAAACCCGCCCGCGGCACTGTGGGCGTGCGGCATCGGCTCGATGACGATCTTGAGGCCGTTGGCAAGGCGATGTTCGACGAATCCGCTTCCGTTGCCGTCCTTCATGAGGTTGCCCCCTCCATCGCCCGGGGACCGAGCGTGACGACGCAGCGCCTGTCGCGCGGGTGCGTCGCAAGATAGTTTCGTATGCCGTCGGTCGTCACCGCGGTCACCATTGCATTCTTCTCTTCGGTGCTGACAGGCCGGCCGAACTGGTAAACGTCGGCTGAGAGTTCACTCACGCGCGAGCGGGTGATGTCGCCGTGGGTCTGGGTCTTGGCGATGATGCCGACCTTGGCGCGCTCAAGCTCTTCCTCGGTGAGGTCCTCGCCGAGGCGCTCGACCTCGCGAAGCAGCGTTTTGATCGTCTGATCACATCGCGCCGGCGTCGTGGATGCGCCGAGGAAGATCATGCCGTGGCCGCGCGGATGTTCATCCCACGCCCCGACCCAATAAACGAGCCCCTGCTTCTCACGTACTTCCGTGAACAGGCGGGAACTCATGCCGCCGCCGAGCACGCCGAGCATGACGCGCTCCGTGGCGTACTCCGGGTCGGTGATCGCGACGCCGGGCCAGCACATCAGGATCTGCTGCTGCTCCGCTTCCTTGTGGTGGTGATGCGCGCCGGGCGAGAACTTGAGGCTGTACTCACTGGGCGGGGTCGCACCGTTTCGGCCGAGATCGCCCATCAGGCCCTCGAACTGATCGGCGAAGGCGTTCACATCGACGGCGCCGCCGACCGAAACCTGCACGCGGGAAATCGTGAAGTTGCGCTTCCAGAATCCGGCGATGTCGTCGCGCGTAATCGTTTCAAGCGTCTCGGCGGTGCCAAGTTCATGGCGCCCGAGGACATCGCCGTACGCACGGGGCGCCATGATGCGGCTGGCCAGCTCCGAGGGATCGTCCTCGATCGCCTTGAGCTCCTGCAGGCCGAGATCGACCGCCACTTCGCAGAACTCCTGCGGAAAGACGGGTGTTCGAAGCATCTCCGCGTGAAGGGCGAGCGCCTCGCCGATGTACTCGGGCAGGCAGTTGCAGCGAAAGACGATCGACTCGCGGCCGACGCCGCTGCCGGCCTGCGCGCCGATGGCGTCGAACGCATCGCTCAACTGCTGGGCGGTGCGTTTTTCGGTGCCCTTGCCGATCGTTTCTTCAACGATTCCGGCGATGCCCAGCTTGTCGGCCGGTTCGTCGACAAGTCCCGTCAGGAAGCGGATCTGATACGACGCCGTCCGCCGTCCGGGCATTTCGAGCGCCGCGAATTCCGCGCCGCATTTGAGTTTGCGATGATGGTAGACTTCTTTTGCACTCATGCGGGGTTTTATAGCGAAAACGCACCCGCGCCGCCATTCTGGAAGTGGCAAAATGAAAACCGCGTCGCACCCTGCGACGCGGTCAGGCATCCGTACAAATCACTTTCAGAGATGGCGAATCGGACACAAACCCGTATTTCGGCGAAACCCGATCAGTATCCGGGCGCGTGCGGTTCCCAGAATCGCGTAAAGAGCACCGTCGGATTTTCTCCATCCGCGTGAAGTTCATGATACGCGGTCTTGGCCGTACGGTAATTTGCGTTGTTCATGAAACTGCTTTCGGCCGCGCCAAGGTCTGTTCGCGCCTGCGGCGCGCCGCGATGCGGGTAGATGAACTGACCGGGACCGGGGCCGCCGAGCGCCTCGGCGATCACGGCGCGGCGAACATTCCATTTGCCCTTGCGGTTGACGTTGACGCCCGATTGAACATAACGCCGGCCGTCGAGCAGCTTCATGAATCGGCCGTCGAAATGCAGGTAGTTACTGATGGCCGGATCGAGGACGCCGCCGGTGTTGGCGTAGGGGTTCGAGTCGTACGGAATCCCCATACCCACCGGCCCCGCGGCGCTGAAGGTGTAGGTGAGCTTCCACTGTCCCGGTCCGGCGTTCGCCGGAAACCCTGCGACCGCTGACGGGCATCGCCAACTGCCGGGGTTCACGTATGTCTCCAACAGCACACCGGCCGACGTGGGATACTGCGGGTCGAACGGATCGGCGTTCGGATCGTTGATATTCACATCCTCCATGAACGGCGCGCGATCGTCCCACACCAGCGAATAACTGAACACGCCGGTCCAGATGCTGCGAATATTGTTCTGACAGATCAGCCGCCGTCCCCGTTCGCGGGCGCTGCCGAGGCATGGCAGAAGGGTGGCCGTGAGCAGGGAGATGATCGCGATGACCACGAGCAGTTCAAGCAATGTAAAGGCCGATTTCGAGTTTCGTCGCCGAATTCGAAGTCTGTTGAGTGTCATGGAAGAATTCCTTGTCTGAATGCTCTCCCGGCATGGATCTTCGCCGGGTTCATTCGTGTACCTGCAAATCCCATGCCGTCTAACATCCGCCACCCAAAAACGCCGCGACAAAAGGCGCAATATCCTCACCGTTCGCGAGGCCGTCGCCGTTCAGGTCCGAACGCTCGCGGAGCGCCTGCCCGGCGTTCGCGGGGTCCAGTAGAACCCCCACAAGCGCCGCCGCGTCGAGCGGATCGACATCGCCATCCCCGTCGATGTCGCCGGGATCAAAATCCGCGAGGGTGATCTCCAGCCGTGCGGGGAACGGATTCGCACCGGGGGTGCCGCTGTTGAGGTAAAACTCGGGAAACCCGCTGCCCGCCTGGATGAAAGTCTCGCTGAGCGAAGTCACGATCACGATGAGGCGGCCCCGGTCCAGTTGATCCTGGAAATAGCGGCGAACCTCGCCGCAGCTGAGGCTCAGGTCGATTGCGAATTCGATATCGAACACCGTCGGCTGCGCGCGGGGGGTGTAGTTGATCGGTCGCCCGGTCGCCCACGGCGTCGGCGTGAACCGGGTCACGCCCAGCGCCTCGTTGTGAAGGCCGGCAACACTGTCTTCGCAGTGCAGCTTTTCCAACGTGCCGTCCTGATACACGAACGGAAACGGGTTTCGCTTCACCGGCGTGGTCTGCTGATTCCAACCCTGGAAAAAAGACGTCTCGACCCACGTCGTCTCGTTGAAGAACGCGCCGTTGGGATCGAATCCTGCTCCGAAGAGTTCGAACGGCCGGCCCGGATCGACGTCGTCGCTTTCGCCGTCGGTGTCGCCCGGTTCGCCGCGGGGAATGCCGTCGGCGTTGACAAACGTGTCGGCGTTCAGGTCGTAGGTGAACCACTCATCGGGTGTCAGATCGACGGCCCATGTTGCGTTCGGCAGATGGGTCAGCGTGAACTTGATCGACTTGATGCGATATTGGTCCGGACCCTGCCCGGTGGGAAT
>CALLKH010000585.1 GCA_938008425.1 uncultured Planctomycetaceae bacterium
TTGGCTTCTTTCAAAGCCCGAACGTACTCATGCTCGGCGTACAGCGTTCGTGCGTCCTCGAGGCGGCGCGATCCCTCGTCGTGAATTCCCACAAGTGCCGAAAGGGCGCCCGCCCCCGGTCCATGGGTTCCCACCAACTCAAGAACGGATCTGAATTTGGTCTTCGCCCTCAGCGTGTTGCCTTTTGAAAGAAACTGGTTTCCCTCATCCAGCAGCTTCTGGGCTTTCTCCATCACCTTCGCGTTTTGTCGTGCGGGATCCGTCGGATCGTCGTCCTTGGGCCCGATGTCGCGAGGCGTCCCTTTCTTTCCCCGGCCTGACTGGGCGTTCGCCGGGGCCGGCCAGGCCGCCAGAAGGGCGAGTACCGACAGTCCGATGACGCTGCGAACGAACAGCCTCGATGCGGTCAGCGGGTTCATGACGTATTCCTCCGGTCGGCGGCGAATCGGTGGTGGGGCGGGAACGACAACGGCTCCGCGATCAAGGGGCATTCCCCAAATCGCGGAGCCGTATTTTATCACATCAGACCTGTGCCGACAGCTTATTTCGTGACCCGACCGCCCGGTCGCGTCTCGAAGATCGACTGCGTTCGCAGGAACCGCCACTCACCCGGGAAGGCGTGGTAGGCGTGTACGTGCAGCTCGTACTGGCGGGTCTCATAGTCAATGAACGAGAAGGGCACGAGGCCGTTGGTCGTCCACTGCTCGTAGGGCACGTACAGGCCGCGCTTCTGGGCGTAGTTCGACAGATCGCGGTAGGTCGTGCGGAAAATGTGCTCCGTCGTTTCCTCGACCTGGCTGCTGAAGATGTACCGCATGCTGTCGCTGAAACGGTACTGGAAGTCCCGTTCGCCGCGGAATCGGAACTGGGTCACCAGGTTGCGGTCGGTCAGCAGATCGCAGGGGGTGGCCGTCAGCTCGGTGACGAGCACGCCATTGCTCTGGATCGTGACCACGTGGTTCAGGCCGACGACCCAGATATCCGCTTGAAAGTTGCTGTACTCGATGTGCTTTTCGAGGTAGATCCGGAAAAGCTCAGGATGCAACGCCCGGCGGTAGAGGAAGAAACTGAGGTCACTGCTTCTTTGTTTTGTTAGGCCAAGCTCCAATGTGGCATCCTTCTGAGCAAGAGTCACTTGTGAACAAATTCGAGCTACGTCTTATACGCTTTTTGGACGTAACGGGGTCATTATATATTTCGCGTTTGCACCACTTCAACGAAAATATTGTGCGGACTTTCACGAAGTGGGGCTGAAAAGCGGACCATTCACCTAACATTTTGCGAATTAGAGGGTTGTGGGCGTAGCAAGTCACGGGCCCGGCGCGCGGCCGCTGCAGAATTTGCGCAGGAAAGGGGATCTGCGAGGCCTCGCCGACGCGCCTGATCCGGGCTAGCGGCCCGGGGCGGCGTCTTTGAACTCGCGGATTCTCTCAATCAGCGTCGCGAGGGCCTTCCCGTCCATCGAAAAACGGCAGTCGAGGGCCTTTTGGTCGACCCGGCAGGACCAACCCAGTAGGACCGGCACTTCGACCTCTGCCGTCTTGGATCCACGGGCGGATGCGGCCGTCACAAGCGGCTGGGGATCCTCAGTCTCGAGGTCGCCGCCGGTTGGCCAAAGAACAAGGCCCCGAATGGCCTTGAAAACGCGGTTCATGTCCGCCATCAGCACGACGTTCGAATCGGGCGGCAGAATGGTGCGCATCTCGCTGACGGCCGCGTTCTGGGCGATGGATTTTCCAGTGGCGAAGGCCTTTGCCATATCCGTCACGCCGATGGGCGGCTGGCCGATCGAGTAGGCGACATGGTTCTTGCCGACGACCCCCATCTCCAGCCGGGCCTTCTTGCCGTAGGCCTGGGCGATTTCCTTTCTGAATTCTTCGGGCATGCCATGGGGCTGGAGGTCCATTCGGCGGACTTCCATGCCATCGACAGTGGTATGGACGAACCGACTCGCAGGCGGGACGCTGCCGCTGACAAAGCCGGCCCACATTTCACCGGAGTGTCGCTGCACGAGTTCGTAGGCGTCGAGCACCTTCCGGGCGTCGCCGGCAGCGTAGCTGCCATAGAACTCGAAGGGCATCAGACTACCGGTGGGATTACAGAGCATGTAATCGCCGGTCTCGATGTCGCGGGCGCACATCATCGAGGCATCAACGAGTACGCGTCGCTCCTCGGCCGAGAGCTTCTGCGAGGATCCGCCCCGTTCGAGGAACATCTTGACCGACTGGACCGTGAGCGACGATTCGGGAGGGCAGAGCCAGTCGGAATAGCCGAGGAACAGAAACGGCCGATTGGGCACCGTCGTGAAGGGCTCTCGTCCCGAGCGACGAACGTTGTTGAGATATCGAGCCATCCAGCGGCCGGGAACGAAGGCATGGGCATGCCGGAGCGAAACGGTGGCGCCGTCGGTGTCCAACGCAAAAGTCGTGCCCTGGATCTGATCGAGTGCGTCTCTCCCGCCATCGACAAACCACTCCAGCACCGCCTGGCTCTGGGCGAGCGTGTCGGGCGATTGCTGCGCCGTGACGCTCAGCTTCATGAGGTTTGCGGCGAGCAGAACGAACGGATTGATTCGTGCGCGCCATTGGGTCATGACCAGATGAAGGCTCGTATCACTCTCTTCGAATACGCGCCGACACACCGGGTCGATCCGCTGATCCAGTGTTTCGTGGGCGGCCAAGCGGGTCATCGACCGCAGCGTCTTGCCGTGATTGGAGACGTACACGCGGCCATCATGGGTGAAGCAGTAATAACGACACCAGATTCCATCGCGGCGGCGCACGCGATCGTCGTGCCCACCCACGGCGTCGGAAAACTCCTTCTCCGATTTCGGCGTGAAGATGATCACGGGTTGTGACTGGTCGGCGTCGCCGAGCCCACGGCTCTTGATGAAGGCGGGAAGATCGTCAGGGTGATGAAAGACAATGGTCACACGCTTGGTGAGATCGATCGTGCCGGGGGCGAAGCCGAGCGTCGTCTCGAGGTCCGCAAGCGGCAGGCCCTCAAATTCGGGCTTGGCCAGGCGAATGAGCTTGGTCAGCTCGCGGTCGGCTTCAATGGGATTTCGAATCGTGAGAATTGCGGCGACGTCCGCGGGGATCATCTTCAGGACGTCGCTGGCCCAGGTCGGCAGGGCGGCCGCAAGGAGTGCGAGCCAGCCCACGGCCGCAGCGCGACTTCGGCAACTCCAGTTCGTTTGAGATCGGGCGATCGTCTCTGACATTACACCGTTACCTGGCGATCGACGCCTGACTGGCGGAACGGCCCCACGCGGCGACAGGATCGGCGTCCTCGTGCGGAATTCCCTGCACTCCAAACCACGACTGCGCCATCAAGGCGGGCAGGGTGGACATCTTATTGGGAACGGGACCGCGATGTCCATCTCACGAGCACGCCCTGAGTGGTGGGCGCATTCGGACCCATCGGCGACCGTCGTTGGGATGAGGGTGGAATCAGGAATTGCCTGAGATTTCCGGCACGGGAAATCCCCGCCCGTTGAGGGGGCATGCATTCGCCGCAAACGGCTCAGGGCGCGGGCCAGGGGGTTCGATCCAGCGCCGCCTTGAGAGCGGCCAGGCTGTCCCGAACGGCCTTCTTGTCCGCATCTGAACGCCTTGGGTTCATGCTGGAGGAGATGGTGCTGTTGATGGGATCGGCGCCGCCGTCGCGAATCATCCGGCTGAGAGCCTGCTCGGCGGCGCGGGTTGCCGAGACCAGGGTCGGCAGGTATTCCGAAGACGTCGACTCCGCCGCGTAGCGATCGACATCATTTGCGAGGAACAAATAGAGACTCTTCACGAGTTCCTTGCGACGCGACTCGCTGGCATCCTTGAAGCAGGCCGCCGCGGCTTCGAATCCGGAAATGTCCTTCCACTCATCGCGACCCACGCGTGAAAGTGAATCGAGTCGGCCGGCGAAGATATCGAGCAGCGCCGCCGCCATTTCGTCATTCGCCTTGAATTCCGTGCCCGCGCTCTTGAAGTTGATGGCTTCGTAGATGGCTCGAAGCGCCAGCTCATTGGTCTCTTCGGCGCCTGCGCGACCGAGTGCGCCGAGGATTCCACGGCAGGTGGCGGCGTCGCCGGCCAGCCGCTTCTGAAGGCCCTTGAGGACCGCCGCGGATCGATATCGAACTGCCGCATGCGGCGAACGAAGCCCCGCGGCGAGCGCATCGGCCGTCCTGGGGTGATCGATTTTCTGGAGGATCTGAACCGCATCGAGGCTGAGACCGAGGTCTTCGCTCGTGAGCGACGAGACCAGGCCGCTCGAACATGCACTGGCATACGCTTCCATACCGGCGGGCGTCGCATTCTGGACCTGTGAGGTTTCGATCAGGGCGTCACGCGCATCGCGGCGTCGGCGCGGATCGCTGGCGGCATCTTCCAATCGTTTGACGCGCTGGCCGACAATCGTGTCGATCCTTGCCCGGTCACTCGCCGAGAGCGTATCCTTGCGTACAATGGGTTCCAGTTCGTCGCTGGCGAATAGCGCGGCGGGGGACAGGAGCAGGCCTGCCGTGATGACGATGAGGGGAAAGAATATCCGTTGCATCATTGAAAAAACCAAGTCAGTTGTTCGACCGGAAGGAGTCCCCACCCCCCGAGGTTCCGCGAAACCGCGTCGCAGGCCGCGTCCGGCGAAAACGGGGACAAGGCGGGTTGCGCCGGACGGTTTCACCTTCAACCCTATCAATTCGGGGCGAAGAGTGTCAAGGCCGACGGAGTAAATCCAAGGCGCCCGCGAAGGTTACGATTCGGACGTTCGATTCGGTGCGTTGTCGCCCGGAATATCCCGGGATATTATCAGCCGGTGTGTAATGGCCGCAAGGCGCGTAAATCCTAAACGAAATAGCGGAAATACCAAATCGAAGGGCGGGATTCCCGCGCCGACGGTTCGGCGGCTCAGCCTTTACTTGCGACAACTCGAAAGCCTCTGGCGGGCGGATCAGCACACCGTCTCATCTCGACAGCTCGGCGAAGCCCTCCGCCTGACGGATACCCAGATTCGAAAAGACCTCGCCTACTTCGGCCAGTTCGGCCACCCGGGAATCGGCTATGACGTGGCCGAATTGACCACACGGATTCGCCGGATCCTTGGCACGGATCGCACCTGGAACGTCCTGCTCGTGGGCGCTGGAAATCTCGGCTCCGCACTGTCGGCCTACAGGGGATTTGCCCGAAAGGGGTTCAAGCTGGTGGCCGTGCTGGATGTCGATCCGCGAAAGATCGGCAAGCCGATTCCGTCGAACCCGGAATTGATCGTGCAGCCGTTCTCGGATGTGGCCAAGATCGTGAAGCAGAAAGACATCCGCCTGGCGATCAACGCCGTACCCGCGGAGGCGGCGCAGGAAGTCGCAGCGACGCTGGCGCAGGCGGGGGTGCTCGGATTGTTTAACTTCGCGCCGGTCAATCTCGATGTCGCTTCCAACGTTGCCGTCTCGACGGTCGACTTGGCGGTGCAGCTTGAGCAATTGTCATTTCGAGTTGGTACGCGGCAGACGCTGGGTGAGTCCGCTTCGGCGCTGAGTGAAGAAGTGTGACTGAACTCTCGCGCCGGCCCCTGAATCCATTCTTCCTCTCCTAACCTTGCGCGATCATCACGTCCGATCATGCGAGCCGTCGGTCGCAGCCAAGGCACGATAACGTGCCGCGATTTCGACTGTTTTGTCATCAGGCGGGCCTTGTGCGGAGAACAAGCCAGGATCTGAGCCTGGCACTTACGACAAATCGCAAATGAGCCGAAATAGCGGTAGCACCCAATCCGCGGATCGCTCGCGGATATGGGACCGAGGCGATTCGTCGCCGCCCGCTGGAGAACGAATCATGAAAACGCTCGAAGAATCCGTCGCCACTCAGACTCCGACCCAGCCGATCACGCGCTCGCCGGGCGGCCGGCCGACGGGTAAGCTCTTCCCGAAGTCCCCGCGCTGGCGCGGGATTCCCGGGAGACGCGACTTGAGCGATTCAAGAGATGCATCGTTGCTTCAGCCCGAGGTTCGCGCGGCGGATCGGCGGGAGCACCGCCGCATGGGGATCGAGCTGCCAGTCGAAATTCGGCGGCTGACACAGGACGGCGAGCCGGTTCGGACGATCACGCGAAACATCAGCACGGGCGGGCTATTCGTCGAACTCGATCAGACGCAGTGGACGGTCGGCGATCGCCTCTTTGTTCGCATGACGCTGCCGCCGGAGGAGGGCGTTTCGCCTTATGCCGGTGAGGCCAGTTGTGAGGCGGAAGTGGTTCGAGCGGATGCGAAGCTGGCGAGTCGCCCCGGTCACGTCGGCCTCGGTGTTCGATTCCTCGATCGCTTGAAGCTCTCATTCTGACGCAACGCGCGGCCGCTTATTTCGATGCGAGCTTTCGCAGCCGGGTGAGCGTGTCGATTTTTCCCTGCAAGAGCAGCGAATCTCCGGGATTCAAACCCGTATCGGGCGGCGGGAAGTGCATGGCCGATCCGTTGCCGCGGACGCGCCGCTCAATCACGCTGCACTTGTACTCGGCCAGCACCTGTCCGACCGTTCGGTTGCAGAGCGGCCCGCCGGTTTCCACTTCCCAGCGCTGAATCACGATCACTTCATCGTCGAGCAGAAGGCTGTTGATCGTCCGCGATTCCACGGCCGCCATGGCGAACGCCGGCGCCGAGATGGCGGACTGCGACATGGCGATGTGAATGCTGAAGCCGTCGCGCAGCTTGTCGGCCATGTTCTGATCGAACATCCGCAGCACCACGCAGATTTCCGGGTTCGCCCGGCGGGCGTCAAGGGCGATTTCGAGGTTGGCCAGGTCGTCGGTTGTCGCGAGGATGATGCTGCGTGCTGCCATGACGTTGGCATCTCCGAGAATCGCCTCACGGCGGGCGTCGCCAATGAAGAGGGGGGTTCCGTTCCGGCGGACGTCCTCCAGGAACTGGTTGTCGGGCGAGCGTTCGATGACCACCACCTGCTCGCCCAGCTTGTGCAGGAGCTGGTAGATCTTGAACCCGAGGCGGCCGAGTCCGATGAGGATGAGATGCTGCTTGTACGCCGAGGCCATCATGGTGCACCAACTTCTTTCATTTCGACGCCGATCGCGGAGCATGAGCGCGAAGTCGACGATTCCCTCGATGATGATGGTGAGCCCGAGCACGGGGATGACGAAGAAGAGGAACTGAAGCGCCGGGGACTTCGGAAACTCCTCGGGCGGTTCGCCGAAGACGAGCAGCCACGTGTAGTAGAGCGCCTGCTGGGGTGTGTGACCCTTCTCCGGCTCGAGTTCGCGAAAGGCGAGGGCGCCGCCGATGAGCACAATGAGCATCAGCACCAGGCGCCGCCTGAAGTGCGCCAGCGCGACGCGTACGAAGCACCATTCGCGCCACATTCGATTGAAGAGAGGACTGCGCCGGCGTCGGGACATGTTCACGCTTCCAGCCCGAGAAACGTCATGAGCGGGAAGCGAATCCTCCACCCACGACCACCCCGACGGCCGCCGCCGGAGCCTGCCGCGAAATCATACCGCGGGACCGGCCGTCCGGAAGCTCCACTCCCCTGTGCCGGCCCGCAACCAGATAAACGCCGCGGCCGCGTCACATCTCACGCGTGAACCGCCCGCTGGATTTGAGTCTTCCATGCACGTGCGATATCGTGCGGGAATGATGAATCTTTCGATCGCACCGAACGCGAAGGTGCCGTTTCGCATCGTCCACGGCGATGAAGACCTGCTCGTCGTCGAAAAGCCGGCCGGCGTCGTGACGCAACCGGGGAAGAAGCACGAACGCACCAGTTTGTTGAACGGCCTCTTCGCGACGTATGGAAATCTGCTTCAGAATCTGGGTGAAGCGCGCGACTGGGGGCTGTTGCATCGACTCGACCGCGAGACCTCCGGGCTGATCGTGGTCGCGCTGACCAAATCGGCGTATGACCA
This sequence comes from uncultured Planctomycetaceae bacterium, assembly GCA_938008425.1. Taxonomy (GTDB): domain Bacteria; phylum Planctomycetota; class Phycisphaerae; order UBA1845; family UTPLA1; genus JADJRI01. The sequence goes on from CALLKH010000585.1 coordinate 7,900, forward strand.
CCTGCTCGACCAGTTCAAGCGGCGGATCGTCAAGAAGGTGTACTGGGCGATCGTGTTCGGCACGCCGAAGCCATTGCAGGGCGTAATTCAGAAGCCGATTCGCGAGGCGGTCGGGGCGCGGAAGCGCGCCGTCATCGACCGCGCGGGCCAGCAGGCGATTACCGCGTATCGGGTGCTTCAGAGTGCCGACGAGGTGTCGCTCATCGAGGCGCGGCCGAAGACCGGCCGGCTGCACCAGATCCGTGTGCACCTGGCCGACATGGGGCATCCGCTGCTCGGCGAGACCGATTACGCGGGGAAGATCAGGCTGCCGAACGTGCGCCGGCTGTGCCTGCACGAGGCGGAGCTGTCGGTTCTTCAACCAACGAGCGGGCATCGGCTGACGTTCTCGCTGCCCTGGCCGGCGGATTTGAAGGGGGTTTTGAGTAAGTATGGGTTGGCGGAGCCGGGGGGAGGGGGGGCTCCGGAGTAGTAGGGCGTAGGATGGGTCAGCCTCATCATCCTACCATTCTGCGGCAGGCCCTCGCGAACAGTGCCGCGCTTTCACCATCGGACGACCATCCACCGCGTGTAGGCAATAAGTCGCCGAACGGAATCTAAGACGGCGACCTTTGTCAACGGTTTTACCGCGGCCTTGAATCGGGGAGGCGGAATCGATATTGTTGTGTGTTGGCGTTCGGGCTTGCGCTGGCAAAGGGTCATTGTGAAACTGTCGGCTGAATCAAATTTTGGAGAGCAGGTCACGCCCTGGCTGATTTTGCTCGACCGATGACGCTATGATGCGATCGGCTCGGCGAATGCGCCGCGCCGGAGTATTCCCGCAAGCCCCAAACTTGGAGCCATTCCGATGGCACGATTGGGCATACTTTTTGCAGTCGTCATGTTACCATTCTTCGCGCTGTTGCCCTCCTGCGGAACGTCGCAGCCCGACGGCAACATGAACTCGTCGAACAGCAATTCAAATAACAACTCGAACAACAACTCGAACGCCAATGGGCCGTTCACGCTGAAGGTCATCGCGCGCCGAACGCCCAGCATCAGTGGATTCGAGATCTCCACCGTGCGCGTGGTAGGGTTCGTGAACAAGGGCCGGCTGGAACGAGACCAGCTCGAAGGGCTCGCCTTTGAATTCCGGGCCTCGGACGACCCGGGCAGTGCCAGTCCCGCAAACCTTCAGGTCGCCAAGGGCGACGAAGTCACGTTGATCGCGGATGAGTTTTTCTCACCGGGATTGCAAGTCAATACGACGCCCGACCCGTTCACCGCCCCGTCATTCACGTCGATCCCGCCGCAGTTCGACCGCTGGGACGGGGCCGAGTTCGCGACAGCCGGGGCTGACAAAGGCGTGCTGCACTTCACGATGGATCAGGATCGAACGATCGAGGCCGTCTTTATAGAATCGAACCTGCTCTCCGTGCGCTGCGACGACCCCGGAAACGGCACAGGCACCTTGATGGATCTCGAAATCGAATCGCAGCCTTTGACCATTCCCCCGGTCGTGCCGGGCAATGCGTCCAACATCAATATCGTCGGTTCGATCCCGGGGCAGTCCGCGCTCGGAATGTTCGGCTTCTTTAACGATGGTTCGGTCATCACCCTGACCATCCCAATGAGCCGGCCGTTCACATCGTGGTCGGGAGGCGAGGTAAGCGGCAGAACCGTCACCGTGAGATTTGAGGAGCTCTCGGTGCCACAACGAGTGAATGTAGTCCTGACTTACTAGTCAGGTAGGGACAGCCTCACCGTCCCACCATTCTGAGGCGGGCCCTCGCGAACGTTGCCGCGCTTTCGCCATCAGAAGACCATCCGCCGGGCGGCGACGAACGCCGCGACCAAGGTCGCAGCATTCAATTCCGTCTGGCGTTTAATAAAAACTAGCGACTGAGTGTCGCTCGATGGCGTAACTGCGGCACCATTCGAGAGGCTTATCCGCAGAATGGTGGGACGGTGAGTCTGTCCCACCTTCACTACCACTGCTGCCGTCGGTCTGCAATCGCCCGCTCGAGTTCAGAGATGGCGCGCGCAGAAAAGAACCGGACAAATCGCGCGCGGGCGGAATCAGCGCAAGTCTAAGTATTTAAAAGAGTTACAGAAAATCTGGCGTTTTTCCCAATTCCGGACAAAACAGCGATTTTGGACAAAAACCGGGGGCAATTCCGGACAGGCCGGGCGGCGGGGCGGATTCACGTAAGTCGATGAAAAATCGGGAGTTGTGCGTGATTCGAGGGCGGCGGCGGCCGATCGTCGCGCGCGGCTGGGCGCGCGCGCGCCCGCGCGCTTTTCGGGGGTGAAAGGTCGGGTCGATGGGGTGACGGGACGGGTCGGGGCTGTTCGGCCGGCCGGGGTCGGGCGATGGGAATGGGCGGCGGCGGTGGTCATCGGAGTCTGCGGAAGACCTCCAAGGCGCGCGCCGAGCGGTTCATCTTCTCGCCGTCGATCGAGAGTTCGAACTCGAATCGAAGGGCCTTCGACAGCGACGCCCATGGCATTCGACGGGGCTTCGAGCAGACCATGACCAGGGCGGAGTCCCGCACTTCGAGGGCGGCCTGGCGGATGTCGGTGAAGTACTCGCGAAGGATGCCCCTGAACTCCTCCGGGGCGAAGAACTTCTGAAACTTCTGCTTGGGCGTGCCCGCGCCGGTCACGAGCAGACCGGGCTCCGTCGCATCCGGGATCCCCAGAAACCCGCTCTTGTTGTTCTTCACCCGACCCAGCACCTCCTGGTAACGGGCCTCGTCGATCGATCGGACGGCGATCACGACCTGCTTCGCCAGCCGGCCGAGGGCGGCGAGGATGGTGAGGACCTGCGCCCGGTCCTCCGCACTGCCGATCGACGAGATCACGAACTG
>CALLKH010000586.1 GCA_938008425.1 uncultured Planctomycetaceae bacterium
GCATTCGATGCGCTTTCAGGGGAATAGGCTATATGCAGAAGGATCAACCTCACGGCGGCAGTAGAGTCCGCCGCGCATCGACCTGCCTGGTCGCGCTTTTTTGTTCGTTTGTGCTCGGCTTGAGCATGGTGCTCGCCGATCCGCCGCCCGGTTACTACAACTCGGTCGACGCCACGAATCCGACCACGCTGCGCACCACCCTTCACAATCGCATCAAGGATCACACCCGATTCCCCTATACATCGGGCTCGACCGACACGTGGGACATTCTCGAATCCGCGCAGCAGGATCCCAGTAACGCAAGCAGAATCATCGACGTCTATCGAAATCGCAGCCACGCCAAGATCGGCGGAGGCACCGGCCCGTACAATCGCGAGCATTCGTGGCCCAAGTCCTACGGCTTCCCCAACGACGGCTCGGGAAACTATCCCTACACCGATTGCTTTCAGCTGTTTCTGTGCGACTCCGGCTACAACAGCAACCGAAGCAACAAGCCCTTCCGGAATTGTGATTCCGGCTGCACGGAACTGACCACCGATGTGAATCTCGGCGAGGGCGGCGGCTCGGGCGCCTATCCCGGCAATTCAAACTGGACCTCCGGCGCCTTCACCCTCGGGTCGTGGGAAGTCTGGGGCGGCAAACGCGGCGACATCGCGCGGGCGATGTTCTACATGGACATTCGCTACGAAGGCGGCAATCACGGAATCACGGGCGCGTCGGAGCCTGACCTTCGTCTCACCGACAACGAATCGCTGATCGATTCCTCCAACACCGGCTCAAACCTCAGCGTCGCGTACATGGGCATGCTCAGCGTGCTGATTCAGTGGCACGCGCAGGATCCTGTGGATGACTGGGAGCGGAATCGAAACGATGTCGTCGCCTCGTTTCAGGGCAATCGCAATCCCTTCATCGATCATCCCGAGTGGGCGGCGTGCCTCTATCAGTCCAACTGCAATTCCCAGCCGGACGATCCGCCGGCCGCTCCGACGGGACTCGTTGCGAACGCCGGCAGTGGTTTCGTCTCGCTCGATTGGAGCGACAACACCGAGCCCGACCTGAGCGGCTATGACGTTTATCGCGCGACGGCCGCCGGCGGTCCGTTCACCAGGCAAAACGGAACGCCGATCGGCCAGAGCCAATTCGTAGACGGCGCCGTCACCAATGGAACGACGTACTTCTACTTCGTCCGGGCGGTCGACGCGATCGCGCAGGAGTCGGCCAACAGTAATCAGGTCAGCGCGACGCCGACAGCGGCGCCGGATCCGCCGCCGGCCGCTCCGACCGGCCTCTCGGCCGTCGGGGGCGTCGGGGTCGTGACGCTCGGATGGACCGCCAACAGCGAGCCGGACTTGTCGGGGTATCATGTGCTTCGATCGACGACCAGCGGCGGGCCGTACACCCAGGTCAATGCTTCGCTGCTCGTGACGAATGCCTATCAAGACTCGTCGGTGGCCAATGGAACGACGTATTACTACGTGGTTCGGGCGGTCGATGCCGCGAGCCAGTCCTCCGGCAACAGTGCTCAGGTCAGTGCCATGCCACAGGGAGGCGGCGGCCCGGCCGGCCCGCCCTGGATCAACGAGTTTCACTATGACAACAGCGGCACGGACTTCGACGAATTCTTCGAGATCGCCGGTGCGGCGGGTACGAATCTCTCCGGCTGGTCGGTCGTCGGCTACAACGGCAGCAACGGAACCCCGTATGCGACGGTGGACCTGGGCGGTGTCATTCCCGATCACGACTTCTGCATGGGCACGCTGGCGTTTGACATGGTCGGCATGCAAAACGGCTCGCCGGACGGGCTTGCGCTGGTGAACGCCGGCGGGACGGTGCTCGAGTTCCTGAGTTATGAGGGATCGTTTGTCGCGGTCGGCGGGCCGGCGAACGGCATGATGTCGGTGGATGTGGGGGTGGCGGAATCCGCGAGCACGCCGATCGGCCATTCACTTCAACGCGCGGGAACGGGTTCGACGGCCGCCGACTTTACATGGCAGCCCGCGAACGTCGCCACGCGCGGACAGCCGAACATCGGTCAGGTGTTCAATGGATGTACCGCAGATGTGACGCCGCCCGCTGCGCCGGCGGGACTGACGGCGACGGCCGGCACGGGACAGGTCTTCCTCGACTGGTCAGACAACACCGAGCCTGACCTGGCGGGTTACAACGTGTTTCGGTCGACGAACGCCGGCGGACCGTTTTCTCAGCTGAACGGCGGACTGGTCGCGTCGAGCGATTTTCTGGATTCCCCGGCAGTGAATTGCACGAAGTATTATTACGTCGTGACCGCCCGGGACACGACGGGCAATCAAAGCGCCAATTCCAATGTCGCCTCGGCGACGCCGTCGGTCGGCCCCGTCGCTGATTGCGATTCGAACGGTGTGCCGGATTCCTGTCAGTCGGACTCGGACAATGACGGCGTGATCGACCCCTGCGACGGCTGCCCGCTCGATGGTCAGAAGACGACCCCCGGCCTCTGCGGCTGCGGCGTCCCCGATACCGACAGCGACGACGACGGCACGCCGGATTGCCAGGACCAGTGTCCGGACGATCCCAACAAGACATCGCCGGGCTCATGCGGCTGCGGCGTCGCTGATACGCCGCCTGACGGCGACCTGACGCTCGACGGGGTGATCGACGGGCGTGACGTTCAGCACTTTGTCGCCGCGGCACTGGGAATCGCGGAGACGAGCGACCTCTGTCACGGCGACTTCGACGCAAGCGGGGAGCTGGATGAGGGCGACCTGCCCGGGCTCATCGCCGCGCTGCTTTTGCCGTAGAGAGCCAGGATCGCACGGGCGGGCCGCCGAGTCGCGAAGCGGTGACATCGTCGCCGCCGACCGTTCATGTCATACGCTCAGCACTCAGGCGGGTCGTCAGGTCGCGTCCGCAAATCGCCGCCCAATGGAAATGAATGCGCCCTCGTTTCGCAGGAATGCGTTGACCACATGCGGGTCAAAATGCCGCCCGGATTCCGCGACAATTGCCGCCTTGGCGCATTCGTGTGAGAAGGGGGGCTTGTACGCCCGCTTGCTGGTGAGCGCATCGTAAACATCCGCAACCGCCACGATTCGGCCGCTCCAGGGAATCTGGTCGCCCCGAAGGCCGTTCGGATAGCCGCCGCCGTCGATGCGCTCATGGTGAGTCAGCGCCACGTCCCTGGCGGTTTGCAGGAAGGCGACATCGGGATACTCGCTGGCCGCGGCTTCGAGCGTTCTTGAGCCGATGGTGGTATGCGTCTTCATGATCTCGAATTCATCCGGGGTCAGCCGTCCGGGCTTCATCAGAATGCTGTCGGGAATCCCGACTTTGCCGATGTCGTGAAGCGGGCTGGTCTGGTAGATCAGCTTGACGAAGTCAGGCTCGGATTCGATGGACTCCGAGAGATCATCGGCGAGCAGCCGTGCGTAGAGGCGAACGCGCTCGAGGTGAAGCCCCGTGTCGGTGTCGCGCGATTCGGCCAGCTTGGCCAGCACGAATATGGTGAGGTCGCGCGTGTCCAGCGCGAGCACGCGTTCAGCGGCGCGCACCCGAACCTGAAGTTCAACCGGATTGAACGGCTTGGTCAGGAATTCGTCCGCCCCGGCGGAGAGTCCATCGACGATGTCGCCTGCGCTTTCGCGCGACGTGAGCAGAATAAAGTACACGTAGTCCGGCAGCTTCTTCTCCCGCATTCGGCGGCAGAGTTCCACGCCGTCCATTTCGGGCATGTTCCAGTCCGAGATGATCAGGCGGCACGGGTTGTCATGAAGCGCGCGAAGCGCCTCGGCGCCGTTTCCGGCGCAAACGACCTCGTGTCCGGCCGCGCTCAAGGTGTGCCGGAGGGCCGCGAGTGTGACACAGTCATCGTCCACGATCAGAACACGCATTGTTTCTCTCCGGAACGGGATCCCTGCAATTCCTCATGCGGCTTCGACGCATTCTCGCGTTCGTACTGCTCCAGGCACCGGTGAAACTCGCGCTGAAGTTCCGCGAGGATCGTGCCGGCGGAAGTCATGCTTCGTGTGTGAACCAGGCCTTCGAGCTTCGAAGCCGCCTGTCGCACGCGTTCGGCGTGAATGCAGCCGGCCGCGCCCTTGAGGCCGTGGACGAGCCGTTCGATCTCCGGCGCGTCGCCCGATTCCATTCGGTCCGCGATCTGCGACATATCCTCCCGGCCTTTTTCGATGAACTTGCGCAACAGATCGTGTTGAAAGCGCCGATTATCCGGCCAGTCCCGGGCGACGGCCACCATGTCGATCGCCGGGGCATCGATGGAGTGCTTCTGTGGTGACATCGCGTTCGATACGGCGACGCCGTCTGAATCGGCCGGCGCCTCCACCGATGCCTTCGGCACTGTGAGTGCCTCGGCCGCCTTATCAATGGCCGCGATCAGCGCCTCGGGTTGAAGCGGTTTGGTGACGTAGTCGTCCATGCCCGCCTCGATGCATCGTTCGCGATCGCCGCGAACAGCATTGGCGGTGAGCGCAATGATTGGAATGTGGCGCCGCTCACCAGGAGCGTTCCCGTCCATGGACTCAAGATCCCGGATGGTTCGCGTCGCCTCGAAGCCGTCCATGTACGGCATCTGGCAGTCCATGAGAATGAGGTCGTAATCGCCCGACTTGAATGCTTCAACCGCCTCGCGGCCATTCCTTGCGGTGCCGCTGGAGTATCCAGCCCGCGTCAGAATCTCAGTCGCGACGATCAGGTTCACCTCGTTGTCTTCGACGACGAGGATGTTCTGCTTTCTGGGCGTCGGCCTTTCCGTGGACAAGCTCTTCGGAACCGGAAGCCTTCCCGGTGATCCCCTTGCCGCATGGAGTGCCGAAATGATGGCATCAAACAGCTGCGACTGGCGGATCGGCTTGGTCAGATGTCCATGGAATCCCAGCTTTCGCAGAGACTCCGGATCGGGCGAGTCGTTGACCGACACCATGATCATGAGAACCGTGTCGCTCAGATCCTCGCGGGCCTTGATCGTCGCGGCGAGTTCGGATCCGTCCATGTCCGGCAGATCCTCGTCGATCAGGGCGACTTCAATCGGCGCGCAGGCGGCGCGGGCGTTCTCCAGGATCGGAATCGTCTCGGCGCCGGTGGCCGCCAGCTGCACAATCATGCTCAGACTTGTCAGCTGGCGCTCGAGAATCGATCGCGCCCCGGGTTCGCCCTCGACTGCCAGGACCCGCAGTCCGCGGGCGTCGGGCGTCGTTGCGGCGGAAGGCTCCGCCTGCTCGACCACCTGCAACGGAATCTCAAACCAGAAGCGCGAGCCCTTTCCCATCTCGCTCTCCACGCCGATCTCGCCGTGCATGAGCTCGACGAGCTGCTTGCAGATCGCCAGTCCGAGCCCGGTTCCGCCGTAGTGCCGGGTTGTTGACACATCCACCTGGGAAAATGTCTTGAACAGGTGCTCCGTACCGGCCGCCGAAATGCCGATGCCGGTGTCGGTCACTGCAAATCGAATTCGGATATGGTCGTCGGACCGGCCGACATATTCGACTTCCAGCGTGATCGAGCCGGATTCCGTGAATTTTACGCTGTTGCCCATCAGATTGATCAGGATCTGGCGCAATCGATCGGGATCGCCTCGGACCTGGTCGGGTACGCGGGGATCGACGAAGACGCCGATCTCGACCTTCTTCTTCGAGGCCCTCGTGGCGATCATTTCCGCCACCGTCTCCACGGAGTTCGCCAGGCTGAATTCCGCCGAACTCAGCTCCATCTTCCCGGCCTCAATCTTGGAGAAGTCAAGGATGTCGTTGATCAAGGCGGTGAGCGCCTCCGCCGAGGACTTCGCCATGAGTGAATAGCGCTGCTGTCTGGGGTTCAGATCCGCCCCGATCAGCAGGTCCAGCATGCCGATGATGCCGTTCAGCGGCGTTCTTATTTCATGGCTCATTCGTGCGAGGAACTGGCTCTTCGCGTCGCTTGCACTCTCCGCGGCGCCCTTGGCCTCCTGCAGGCTCGCCTCGATCTGCTTGTGCTGGTCGATGTCGGTCCACGTAAAGATCCATCGCACGATGCGACCCGCTTCGTCGAGCTGAGGCTCTCCGCGGCAGAGATGCCATCGAGGCGTATCATCCCGCGACCGGGCCAGGCGGTACTCGCCCTCGAGCGGCCGCGCATTGGAGATGGCGTTGTTCCAGTGCTCGAGGAAGAACGGCAGATCCTTCCAGCAGAGCGAAGACTTCCATTCGTCGTCGGTCAGCTGCTCCCGCGGCGCGCCGACAAATTCGGCCCACCTGGCGTTGGCGTATGTCAGATTTCCCATGGGGTCCAGAATCCAGACGAACTGCGACATGGCGTCGGCGAGATATCGAAACTGGGTCTCGCTGGAGCGAAGCAGCGACTCGGCCTCTCGTTTGACGGTGATGTCCCGCCGAATGATGAAGCTCGCGGCGAATACGATGGCGATTCCGGCGAGCGTGCCGAACGAGATGACCGCCATTGTGATGTTCTCGGTCGAGGCGGTGCGTTTGGTTCTCTGGTCAACGAGTTTCATCGTGGCGTCGGTCATGTCGTCAATGGTCGCCAGTATCTCGTCCATGAGTTGCATGCCGGTTCCGGCTTGAATCAACTGTGCGGCCGCCTGAGGACCCTGCTCGCGATCGACGTGGATCACGTATTCCGCGAACTCCATGCGGTCCTGAGTGGCAACGGCCACCTTTTCCAGCCTGGCTGAAAGCATCGGGTCGTCCTGGGTCAGCTCACGAAGAGAGTTGATCAGGTTCTCCGCCTCGACTCTTCCGGCCGCATAGGGCTCAAGGAAGGACTCATTTTGCGTCAGTACGAAGCCGCGCTGGCTCGTCTCAATGTCCTTGATCGCCGACTCCAGTTGAAGCAGGTCCACGAGGATCATTCTGCTCAGCCGGTTCGACCAGCGATCCTGCATGGTTCGCTGCATACTGATGTAGGATGCGACGCCGACGAGGCTGAGCAGGAACAACGATGCAATGAAGCCCGTCGCGATATTCTGCTCAAGCCGGCCGTCAAACAGGATCCAGGACTTGCCTTTTCCGAGGAGGCTCCGCGGCATCAACGCCCCGGCGGCGGATTGCATGGCCCCGAGGATGCCCGCGCCGATCAGAAAGAAGGCGGCGGCCGTGTGAAGTGCCATAGGATTGACGTTGGTGATTCCGAGTTTTTCCTGAACGCCCAAGGCGTACCCGGAGATCATGAACGCCGTGAAGAGAATCGACATGATGGCCAGCACCCGGGCGATCGGCAGACTGCCGCGATGCCGCGACACGGCGCACGGAATGGCCACCCCAAACGCCAGAAACAAGGCGGCGGTGCTGGGCGCCATCCGGGTATGGATGTGCGACGGGTCCGAGAGCGTCGTGGCGTACAGCAGACGATCGACATGCAGTTCCATGGAAAAGAAGCTTTCCATGACGCGGGCGGCCCCGATCAATGCGGTGCCTCCCGCGAGGCAGGCCGCGATGCGCCTGGAAGCCGTGCGATCGGGACGCGCGGATGAAATCGCCAGTGCGAGTCCGATCATCACGAAGCAGATCGCGGTCGTCGGATTCATGGCGGGGTAATTCGGCCGAATCTGAATGAGCGATTCGATGCCGGCGGACCATCCGACAAGAACGACCAGTCCGATCAGCGCGCAGCTTGAGGCCGCCGCGATGGAAAGAATTCGAAACACTTGTTGATGTGCTGAACTGACCATTCGGTCCCCTCTCCGATTGCGTGCGCGACCTCTGCAACGCGATTCACGATGCCCCAACGGCGTTGGTCTGCTGTCGGGGCGCATGAGCGGCGGGCGAGCACTCCCATGAGTAACTCGGTACGGAGGAGGAGAATCGTGAACTGAAATACGGGCGATCACCAAGTGCGATAAGATTCGCCTGTCCCAAGGGCGGGGCAGTACCATTTTCGGGCGACGCGAAGCTTTCTCCGATTATTGTTCCCGGCGGCCGGACGTCACCTTTTGGATAGGAGTCTGAAGAGGACCTGGGTGACGTCGATTCGACATTTTCGGCGCGGAGCCGGCACCGCGTCACTCTTTTGACGACCAAGGATGATATGAAGAGCAGTCTGGCGGGGAACTCCTGCTCGCGGGGCCAAGGCGCCGCGCCGGAGGGAATTACATGTACATGCCGCCATTGACGCCAATAATCTCGCCGGTGATGAACGAGGCCATCGGCGAGGCGAGGAACACCACGGCAGCGGCAACCTCCTCGGGCTTGCCGAGGCGGCCCATGGGTGTCAGGCCTTTGACGATATCAAGTGCGTTCTCGGGCACCTCGGCTGTCATGTCGGTTTCGATGAACCCGGGGGCGACGGCGTTGACAGTAACGTTCTTTCTCGCGAATTCGCGGGCGAGCGTCTTGGTCAGGGCCGCCAGTCCGCCCTTGGCCGCGGAATAGTTGGCCTGGCCGAAGTTGCCCATCTGGCCGACGATGCTGCAGATATTGATGACGCGGCCCCAGCCGGCCTCCATCATGGGCTTGATGGTGCGGTAGATGATCATCGCCGGACCGGTCAGGTTGGTGTTGAGCACGTCGTCCCACATCTTGCGATCCATCTTGACGAAGGATTTGTCGCGGGTGATGCCGGCATTGTTGACGACGATCTGAACCGGACCGAAGTCCTTCAACATGGCCTCGATGATGCGGTCGTTGTCCTCGGTCAGCGAGACGTCGCCCTGGTAGGTGACCGCCTTGCGGCCCATCTTGCGTATGTCGGCGGCGACTTCCTCGGCACGCTCCTTGTTATGTGCGTAATTGATGGCGACATCGGCGCCGGCCTCCGCCAGCGCGAGCGAGATGGCGCGGCCGATGCCGCGGGATCCGCCGGTAACGAGACTGACTTTGCCGTCGAGAACGCCCATGATCTCACCTCGATTCGCGATAGAAACTGAAGCCGCCGGACAGGATGCCGCCGCGGGGTTCGACAGCCTGAGCCGAAAACCCTCGCGCGCGACCCGGAAACGGTTTCATTAGATGAGTATGAGTCTATCGGCCGTGGAATGGGATGTCCAGATGCGCGCAGGAGCGAACCCGGCGCGAGAATACTGCACCGGGCGGCGAAGCGTCGTGGCTCCGCTTGGAAGCGTTGGGTGAATCCCCGCAACCGTCGTCGCGTCAGAATCCTCAGGCCGCGGGATGCCATCCCGCGTCGACCCAGAGCGAACCGGAGACGGCCGAATTGCGAAGCATGAAGACGATCGCGTCGGCGATTTCCGAAGGCCGGCAGAGTCGCCGCAACTGCGTGTTGGGAAGAATGTGCTCGTTGATGAAATCCTCGCCCAGGGCGCGAACCATCGGCGTGTCGGTGTAGCCGGGGTGGATGATCGCGCAGCGCACGCCGAAGAATATTGCTTCCTTCGCGAGCGTGGCCTGGGCGCCTTCGAGGCCGGCCTTGGCCGTCGCGTAGGAGATCTGGCCCTTGTTGCCGGTGGACGAAACCGAGCCGATCAGGACGATGCCGCCGTGATTGCCCTCCGCGGGATCCCAGCGACCGAGTCCGCGCTTGACGCGATCCTCCGCGATGCTCGCAATCGTTTCAATCGCCCAGTAGATCGGGGCGACGAGGTTGATGTCGATCAGCGTGCGAAAGTCTTCGGAGGGATAGATGTCGGCCTTGCCGGATTCCCTGTCGATCTTCATCGAGAGGCGGTCGCGGGTGATACCGGCGGCCGGCACGCAAAGATGCACGACACCGAACTTCGCGTGCATGGCCGTGAAGACGCTCTTGCGAAAGTCATTGCAGGTAACGTCGCCGACGAAGGGAAACGCGACTTCGCGGCCCGATTCCGTGTTGAGCTTCTGGCACGCATCCGTGACGGCCGCGCTTCGATCGACGCAGGCGATGCCGACCACGCCGGCCTTGGCGAGCGCCTCGCACGTGGCCAATCCAATTCCGCTGGCGGCGCCGGTGACGACCGCTGATTTTCCTTTGAGTTCCATGGGTCAACTCCCCTGATATCGGCGGCACTGGTTTCGTATTTGCCAGCGTCGCTCCCCCTTAATTTCGTCCATGTTCGCCGCATCCGGCGGCGCACCCGCGCGATCCTTCGCGCGGATTGAATTCATATCGGCGATCAGATCGATTCCGATCGCTCTCCCAGCCATTCGCAGACGCTGGGCCACAGATCCCGGTGCGCCTTGCTGCCCACCGAGAGTCCGATGTGGCCGGCCGGGAAGGTGATCGCCTTCCGGTCAGTCGAGCTGACCGCGTCGTTGAATGGCGCGCTCTGGCCGCAGGGCACGAGATGATCGTTCGATGCCATGAGGTTGAGCACCGGGCAGGTGATGTTCTTGAGATCGATCGACTTGGTGCCGAGCCGCATCCTGCCCTGGAGCAGAAGATTCTTCTGGAAGCAGTCCTTGACGAACTGCCGGAAGGTCTCGCCGGCGACGGGGATGTTGTCGTTGCCCCACGTCTCCATGGCGACGAATTCCTCGACGAACTTCTCGTCGTTCATTTTCTCGTAGAAGCCGACCCACTTTTCCATCAGGTTGCTGATCGGCTTGAGGATGGCGAAGGAGCCCTGGAGCCACTGGGGCGGGGCGTTGCCGAAGGCGTCAACGACCTTGTCGACGTCGAAGTACTTCGGATCGGTCCAGGTGCACAGCAGGCTCTGGCGATCGGACCAGTCGATCGGTGCGGCCATCAGAATGAAGTTCTTCACCATGTTCTGATGGAGCGACGTGTACATGGCGCTGAGCGTGCCGCCCATGCAGTAGCCGAGCAGCGAGACCTGGTCGGTTTCGCAGAACTCCGCCACCTCGGTGACGACGTTGTGAATGTA
>CALLKH010000587.1 GCA_938008425.1 uncultured Planctomycetaceae bacterium
CCGATCTCCGAGGCCGACGCGGCCGAACAGGTTCATGTTCACGCCGCCGTTGATTTTGCAGATCTGACAGACCATGTAGGCCGCCGACCCCGCGTCAATCACGTGATCAGGTTGCAATCCCCATGCCGCACGGGCGATTCCCCGGGATTCGAGCTTTTCCTTGCGGTCCTCGTAACTTCCGGCCGTGTCTTCGCCGTCAGCGAGGATCAGCATCGCCCGGTAGGCCTCCTCGACGGTAATCAGGTCTGCTTCGACCAGGTAGGCCTGAAAAACATGGTCGGGAAGGGTGCTGGAATCGACGGTGGGCTCCGTCGGACGCGGACCTGCGCAACCGGCCAGAAGCGCCGCCATCATCGCGCCGCGGAATAATGTGGTCCGTTTCCCGTACATGGGGCAACCCTTTTTGGCAATATTCCCCAATCGACCGTTAGAACGACCAGGTCAGACCGGTGAGCAGGAACGTCCGAGTGGTCTGATCTGAGAACGCCTTGCCGGGGAAAAACGAGCCGAATCTCACCGTCCAGGCCAGGTCGCTGGTGATACGCCAATTGGCGTAGTAGTCCATCTCCCAGCCGAGGTAGCCGCTTGGCGTGTCGGCCAGTGGATCGCTGACCGCCGCATCGCGGTGGTGTTTCCAGTACACATACGTATCCGTGCCGAGTTCGAGGTCCTTGGTCGCCTTCGAATCCGGGAACGGCCTGAATGATCCGCCCGCGCGCCAGACGTGCACGTTGCTGAGCGTCGGCGCGAGCGAAAGGCCGGTGTCGCGGAAGCCGAAGCCGTTGAAGCCGTGATCGGTGTGATCGTCGCGGTTTCCGCCCTTGGCGTTCGTCGGGCTGCCGAGTCGGTCGGCGTCGCCGCTGGCGAACATCCACTCGACGGAGATGACCGGCTTCATTCGATGCCGGAAGTAGTAATCAAGCCGGTGGTCGAAGCCCCACGCCTTGACCTCCGAGCGATTGATGAAACGCTGGTGGTTGTAGCTTCGGCCGCGCTCAATCACCCACTCCGAGCTGTATCGCAGGTTTTCGACGAGTTCGCCGGTTGAACCGAATCCGATGTATCGCGAATCGTAACGATACTGCTGGAGCAGGTCGGGTGGATCCTCGGAGGTGTGATCATCCTGCCAGGCGATGTACACGAACGGTTCATGCGAATCGAAGCCCTTGTAGCGGCTCTCGATGATATGAAAGACACGGTTGCTGTGATCCGCGACGGAGCGGCTGCGATCGATGTTTTCGGTGCTGGCCGGCGTGCGTCCCGCGATGTACGACGTCTCGATGTTGAGGACTTCGCCCTGAATCATGACGTGATCCAGCGGCAGATCGATCGCGTATCCCGTGCCGACGTAAACCAGATCACGCCCGATCTTGAACCTCAACTCAATGGGCAACTCAAGCCGCTCGTCGCGCCGCAGCGCCTTGGCGATATCGAACTGATACCAGCCGCGCTCGAGGTTGGGGCCGTTGAGGTCGTCCTCATTGCGGGTGAAGCCGTCGCCATGATTCCAGTCGTTGTAGGTCGCCCGCATGCGGACGTAGCCCTCGTGAATTCCCTCGTCGGCGCTGAACGAGGCCCACAGCCGGAGTTCGTTCTGTCGAAGGGTTCGGCTGCTTTCGAAGCCGTCGTCGAAGAGGAAGAAATAGCTGTTGAACCATCCGCCATAATCGACGCGGAATTTCTGGCTCGCCGGAAGCGCTTCCTGAAGTTTGCGCTGGTTTTCGCGTTCGAGGGCGCGTTGCCGCTCAAGAAAGGCGCTTCCGAGACCGGTTCGCGGGGCCGGTTCGTTCAACGAGATCTGCGCAGACACATGTGGAATGCCGGCGCAGACCGAAACGAGCGCGGTGATCGTCGTCGACAAGCGTATCATCGTGCGAGGCCGCAAAGCCGGGTTATCCTCCGCAGACCACGAGTCACGTGCCGGCCGAATCGGTGACCGCGCCTATGCGTCCGAACGTTCGACGCGACTCTCTCAAGAATCGAGCATCGTTGTCGGATTTGTGTATTTTGGCAAGGGGATTCGCACCCAAGTGCGGGTTTTGCATAGAGATCGAGCGATTCCCGGTGATGGGCGCAGGAGTTGCCGACAGGGCCGTCGGTTCCGTGAAAAAACACGGCCCGCCGAGCGGGCGGGCCGTGATCAAAGCATCTCAAATCTGTGCCGCAAACGCCGGCGGGAATCAACCTCCGCCGCGGGGTCCGCGGGGGCGACCGCAGCCGTCGCGCTCAACACCCCCTCCGTCTCCATCCGGCGGCGGC
>CALLKH010000588.1 GCA_938008425.1 uncultured Planctomycetaceae bacterium
ATCGCGGCCGCGAGCGGACGGCCATTCGAATGGCCATCAACGAGGAGATCATTCGCGGCGACTGGGAGGCCGCGTACGCCCTCGTCGACCAGCTCCAGCAGCGACACGGTTATTCGAACGAAGCCACACGCCTGCGGGCCGAGGTTGATCGCTCGCGCCAGCTCGACTCCGCCGAAAAGATTCACGAGCGAATTGAACAGGTGAAGCAGCTCATTCAGGCCCACGCATGGGATCAGGGCCGCCGGGGCATGGATCGGCTCATGACCGAGTATCCGAACAATGGCGAAGTTCAGGAGCTGCCGAAGTACTTCACCCGCGTGCGAAATGATCACAAGCGCAAGCTGCTCAAGGAATGGGACCAGGCCGCCCAGTTGAACGAGGTCGATCGCGGAATCGAGTTGCTGAAGGAACTCGACCAGTACCTGACGCCGAGCGAAGCCGCGGCCCTCGAAGAAAGCGCCCGCGGCGTCTTTCGAACCAAGCTCCGCAACATGGGCGTTCATTTCTCACTCGCGGTCACAAGTCACGGCTGGGCCGAGGCGATCGAAGTCGGACAGCAGATCATCGAAGAGTTTCCGAATTCCCGCATGGCGGCCGAGGTTCGCGACCGGATGCACCTCCTCAAGCGGCGGGCCGAGCAGGGCGACAAATCCGACATCGTGCTGGAGTCCGCGGCCGAGGGTTGAGCCGCCGCGCATCAGCAGCTTTCTGATGGATCAATCCGGCAGGGTGAGGGTATAATGCCGGCCGCTGGGCGGGTTCCTTCGGCGGCAAGCCGGGAATCCACCGGCGACTAAGGACTCGCTTTGCCCGGTGTCGCGAAGCGATCGAATGGAGGTCACGGATGATTTCGCAAGGATGCGTCAATTCGTTTTCGTTTTCAACGGTCCAATCCTGGTTCATGCGGTCTGCGGCGCTCGTAATGCTTGCGCTCACGGTCGGCTGTGATCCGGCGGACAACAATGCCGAGCCGATTCAGGCGTCGAACGACAGCATCTACAAGTACTCCGCGTATCGTTATCACTATCCGCCGACCGCGCCGGTGCTCAGCTCGGAGGACCTCAGGAACTTCGTCGAGCAATACCGCCACAACACGGTGGTGCTCGCGTTCTGGGCGTCGTGGTCGCCGAGCAGTCGCGCCGATCTCTCACCGCTGGCTGAAATGATGGACGATCTGCGTGGCGACGGCGTCCGCGTCATCGCCTGCTCCCTGGATGATGAAAAGGACTGGTCCTCGCGCGTGGTGCCGATTCTTCAGAGCGTCCGTGCGAACTATCCCTGCGTGGTGGTTCCCAAGGAGGCCCGCAAGGACATTCGCGACTGGCTCGGCGCGGACTGGAGCTACGAACTGCCCGCCCGGTTCGTACTGGATCCGACCGGCCGCGTCACCGGCCGCTTCTACACGGGGACCCCGTTCGACAATGTCAGGGTCGAGGCACAGCAGCAGGCCTCGGGGCGCGGCAACGTCGCCCGCGTCTCGGCGACGACTGAAGGAACGTCGTCGACCGAAGCCGCCTCCGCCCGAATGTCGAAGGTCGGCGGCGCAACGACCTTGACATCACGGCTCATCAACGTCGGCACCGGCGAGGCCGAGGCGCTGCCGATGGTCTATTCCTCCAACGGCAACATCGACATCATGTCGGGCGAGTTATCGACCTATCTCGCCGATCGGCTGAGCCGGGCGACCACCCAGCGCATCGCCATTCTGCCCTTCGCCCTCACCACCGACCGCACCTCCCCGAGCGACATCGGCGAGGCGATCGCCAAGCGGGCCTGTGAAGGCCTTCGAAAGCGGGGGTTCTACGATCTCATGGGACCGATTGCGGCGGATCAGATGGTCAGTGACGCGGGGCTGTCGGCGCTGTCGATCGACTACGATCCGACGCTCGCCATGCGCTCACTCGGCGTTGATTTTCTCGTGATCGGCTGGCTTAAGACCGAGGCTCCGGTCAGTTCGAAGGCCGAGAATCTCGCACTGGATGCATCGGGCGAGAATCCCGGCGCGGAGTAGGCGGCTCGGGCCGCAGGCGCCGGCAGGCTGCAATCACACTCTAGGCGATCATTCGGCCGATCTGGTTCACCGCCAGCGCGCCGACATACGCCAGCACCGTCATGTATCCGAACATGAACGCCGGCCATTTCCACGTGCCGGTCTCGCGTCGAACCACCGCGAGCGTGCTCACGCACTGACACGCCAGCACATAGAACACCATCAGCGCAATGCCGCTGACCGGCGTCAGGAGGATGCGCCCGTCGGGCCATTTTGCCTGCGCCAGCTTGTCGCGCAGCGCGTCGGAGGACTCGTCGGCCTCGCCGATCGAGAACGTGATGCCCATCGTGCCGACAAACACTTCTCGGGCGAGGAATGAGGAAAGGATGCCGATCCCCAGTCGCCAGTCGAATCCGAGCGGCTCGATCGTCGGCTCAATGACGTGGCCCAATCGGCCGAGAAAACTCTGACGAAGCTGTTCGCCCTGAAGAATGTTCGCCCGGGCGTCGGCCGATTCCGGGCCGGCGTCGAGTGCGAGAAACTCCGCCCGCGCATCGCCCGAGAGCTGGGTCTCGTCGAGGCGCGGGAAGTAACCGAGCGCCCAGATGACGATGCAGACCGCGAAGATTGTCGTCCCAGCGCCGGTCAGAAACTGTCGGCTGCGCTCCCACATGGTTCGAACGACGGCGCCGATCTGCGGCAGGCGATAGGCCGGCAGTTCCATGATGAAGGTCGGCGTCGGCCCCTTGAGGAGCGTCTTCTTGAACAGGACAGCCATGACGAGCGCGGTGATCGTGCCGAAGAGATACAGCCCGAACATCACGCCCACCTTGAGCCACAGTCGATCGCCGAAGACGGCGCCGATGACGATCAGGTAGACCGGCAGTCGCGCCGAGCAGCTCATGAGCGGGGCGATGAGAATCGTGGTGAGGCGATCGCGCGGGTTCTCGATGGTTCGCGTCGCCATGATGCCGGGAATCGCGCAGGCGTAGCTCGACAGCAGTGGAATGAAGCTGCGGCCGTGCAATCCGACCCGACCCATCAGGCGGTCCATGATGAATGCGGCGCGGGCCATGTAGCCCGAGTCCTCCAGGATCGACAGGAACAGAAACAGAATGCAGATCTGCGGGAAGAAGACGATCACCGAGCCGACGCCCGCAATGACGCCGTCGGTGATCAGAGATTGCAGCGGCCCCTCGGCCATGACGCCTCGCACCCAGTCCGAGAGCCCGATCTGGCCCGATTCGATGAGGTCCATGAGCGGTTCGGCCCATGAGAATATGGCGGTGAACAGGGCGAGCATGACGCCGCCGAACACGACAAAGCCGAAGATGCGATGGGTGAGCACCGCGTCGATCCGATCCGTCAACGGCAGCCGCCTGCCGTCGGCCGCGCCGGTCGCCCGTCTGAGCACGCGCTGCGCGATCGATGCAATCCAGAGATAACGCGCCTCGATGGCGGTCGTCGCGGGATCGGGATCCGACTTCGACAACTCCCCGGCGATCTCGCACAGGGCCTCGGCCTCATGCGGTTTCAGGCGCTTGAGAAAACGTTCCGCCGATGCGACGCTCGCGGGGTCACCCGAGAGATAGTCGGTCAGCCAGAGCACTGATCCGGCCGCCACGGCATGCGCCGGTATGACCTGTGCCGCACGAATGACATCCGCGACGCGTGCGGCCGCAGACTCGTACGCCTCCGGCAGGGGCCATTGCCGGCCGTCGACCTGCGGCGCCCGCAGGTCGCGAAGAGCCTCGACGAGTTCCGCGATGCCGCGGCCGGTGCGCGCCGCGGTGGGGATGATCCGAACGCCGAGTTCCCGTGAAAGCGCCTCGCAGTCGATCATCTCGCCCCGCGCTTCGACGGCGTCGATCATGTTGAGTGCGACCACGACCGGCGCGCCGAATTCGATGACTTGGGAGGCGAGATAGAGATTGCGCTCCAGGTTTGAAGCGTCGATGACGAGGAGCACGCCGTCCGGCCGCGGTTCACCGGGCAGCCGGCCGAGCAGCACGTCGCGCGCGATGGCCTCGTCGGGTGATCTGGCGGAAAGACTGTAGGTGCCTGGCAGATCGAAGAGAACGATGTCGGTGCCGGCGAGGCGGCCCTCGCGCTTTTCGACGGTCACGCCGGGGTAATTGGCGACCTTCTGTCGCAGGCGCGTGAGCTGATTGAATACGGTGGTTTTTCCGGAGTTCGGATTGCCGACGACCGCGATTCGCTGGGTTCGAACGGCGGCGGGGGCGCTGTCGTTCGCGCCGAGAGTCATTCCGCTGCCTCTATCCCCACTGCGGCCGCCTCGGATCGGCGAACGCTCAACCGATAGCCGCGCACGTCAAGCTCCATCGGATCGCCGAGCGGCGCGACGCGGACCATGCGAACGCGCGTTCCGCGCGTAAGGCCCATCTCAAGCAGGCGATGCCGGATGCCGGCCTCGCAACGGATCAGGGTGACCAGTGCGCTCTGTCCCGGAAATAGGTCAGCAAGTGCTGTTGCCATCAATCGTTACGTCGATCGACGTCCTCGCTCGGCGACGCGGGTTAAGATGGCGCGTCGCCGCTAATTGATACTCATTCTCAATTAGTTTAGTAATTGAAGTCGGCCGAAATGTCAATAAAAAAGGGTGATCTCGCGAATTCTGGCATGCCGGCAGGGGGAAGGAAACTTCGATATCTGCTGCGACGATCACAAGCAGTGATTCGAGCGGAGCTTATGACCGGGGTGGAGCGATCAGGCGACGCGATCCGACGCGGGAGAGTGCTCCATATCGTCATCATCATCGCTGGAATCGGATGAAACCTCTTCGCCGCGAAGCTTCTGCTTCATCACGCGGCCGATCTTGAATTTGACGGTGCGCTTTTCCGGAACCGGAACGCGCTCGAGCGTCTTGGGATTCTGAGCGATTCGCGCCGCTCGAATCTTGCTCTCGAAGACGCCGAAGTCACGGAATTCAAGGCGATTGCCTTGTCCGAGCTCATCGATGATGTCGTCGAGGAAACTCTGAATGATCTTCTTGACGACCACCCGCTTCTGACTGGTTCGGTCGGCGATACGGTCGATGAGTTCTTTCTTCGTGACGGTTCGCATGGTGGTCACCCTGAATTGCGACTAGCTCAACACCGACATCACTAACTTCCACGCCCTGATGCCTTCGCCCGTCGGTTGCTCAAGGCAACCCTGGCGTTCGCCGCATCGTTCCCTGCTGAACCCCTCGATTTGACGTAACCTATACTAGCACAACTAGTTCCCGCTCCGCAAGGCCCTTCCTGGCACGATTCACAGGTCTCCAATCGCTCCAACTCGTTCTCTGGACCCAAGATACGACGATCTTCCCTCGACGAACTTCGCCCGGGCCAGAATGGCTTCCATGGCGCAAGGGCATTATTCACAGGCAGTTACAGCCGGTCTCTGATTCAGCGCAAATCACCCACCGGCCGTTGTCGGCGGGGTCCGATTTTCGGTTGATTCGGCGCCGGGATCTTCGAGGATCGATTCTTCCACTGACAGCGATATGGCCCCGGTCGAGCCGACAGATGTTGGCAAGACTTACCGCGCCAATCACAATCGTTTCATCGCCGGCCATCACTCGGCGACATTCGCGTGCACCATGAAACAGATTCGGGTCGCCATCCAAACGTCGTTAGTCTTGCTCGCCGCGTCATCCCTCGCAGCCTGTGATCGATCGCCTGCCCGGTCGAGCGCTGAGGTTCACGTCTTTGTCGCCGCGAGTCTCTCCGATGTGACACATGAAATCGCCCGCGACTTTGAAGCGGCTCACTCGTCGGTGAAAATCGTCGTATCACACGGCGCCACAGGCCGGCTCTTTCAACAGATCTCAAGCGGGGCGCCGTGCGACGTGTTCATTCCGGCCGATCCGGGATTCGTCGACAGGCTGATCACGGAACGACTCGCGCTCGCCGGTGATGTGAGGCCGCTTGCATCAAATCGACTGGTCGTGATTGTGCCGAAATCCGCGCAGCCGGAATCCCTGCCCGCAGATCTGCCGACCGCCTTTGAGATATTTCGCGGCTCGATTGCCATCGCGAGTCCCGACCACGCGCCGGCCGGCCGCTACGCGCGGCAAGCGCTGACCCGCTCGAGACTCTGGGAGCAGTTGCAGCCGCGCCTGCGTTACGCCGACGATGTCCGCTTCGCGGCCCGCTACGTGGCGGAGCGGGCGGTCGATGCGGGGATCGTTTACGATTCCGATGCACTTGCGATGAAGCCGGAAGTTACCGTTGTTTACGCGTGTGCGGCCGGCGAACATGATCCGATTCGTTACGAGGGCGTTGTCCTCGAATCATCGGCAAGTGCCGACGCGGCGCGCCGGTTTCTCGAATTCGCCGCGTCAACGGCTGCACGACCCGTCTGGACACGCTTCGGATTCAAGCCGCCCGTGACAGCCGGCGGCGAATCCGCGAATTGACATGGGATTATCCGAATCAGACATTTCAGCACTCGTGCTCTCGCTCCGTGTCTCAGGCGTGGCATTGATCGCATTCATGGCGCCCTGTGTCTTGATCGGCGTCTGGCTCGGCTCCGGCCGCTCGCCCCTGCGGTCGGCTGCGCAGGCGATCCTGACGATTCCGCTGGTCATGCCGCCCGTGGTGACGGGGCTGCTGATTCTCAAGGGTCTCCTCGTGGTCGGGCGCCCGCTCGTGTTCAGCTGGTGGGCGGCCGCGATGGCGTCGGGCGTCGTGGCCGCGCCGCTTCTGATTCGCACTGTGGCCGCCGCGGTGGACTCGATGGATTCTCGATTGTTCATCGCCGCCCGCACGCTGGGCGCCTCCCGGACTCGGGTTCTCTTGACGATCTTGATGCCGATGTCGTGGCACGCAATCGTCGGCGGGGCCATTCTCTTCTGGGCGAGGGCGATGGGGGAGTTCGGCGCGGTGATGGTGGTCGCCGGTAACACGCCGGGCC
>CALLKH010000589.1 GCA_938008425.1 uncultured Planctomycetaceae bacterium
GACGATAGAGAGCGTCATGAGCGACATGCCCAGGCCGGCGGTGTTCGCGCTCCAGCGACGATAGGTCATGAAGAGTGCGGCCGCCCCCGAAATGGCGCAAAGCGCGCCGCTGGTCGTCGGCAGGGCCCAGTTGCGCCCGCCCGCTCGAATGAGCTGGTACACGCCGAGGATCAGAATCGCCGCCGCCAGAATCGACTCGACCTGGATGTAGCCGGGCCATCGCGAGTAGGGCAGGAGCAGGTCGTCGAGTCGATCAGGCCACGCCCGCTTCCGCCGACGCCGGTAAAAGTATTCCTGAAGGAACGCGGCGATGCCGAGAATCGCCGTGAATCCGATCTGAAGCTGAAACGTCCACGTCCACCAGCCGGGTTGATAGGCGAGCCGAAGTTGAGCGGGGATTTCATCCTCCAGCGACGCCGATGGGATCATGAGCCCCGACCACCAGACCAGCAGCATCGCCAGCGAGAGCAGTGCGGCGGGCTGATTGGGATGCTTCGCACCGGCCCGCCAGATGAAGATGCCGGCGAAGAGTCCGATGAATGTGAGCGCGCCGTCGGTCGTCAACGGTTCGAAGTGGGTGTTGGGCGAGAGCAGTCGTGGCCCCGTCGCCTGAGTCAGCGCAAAGAGGATCGCGCCCGTGGCGGCGGCGCCGGAGATGAGCGCCCACCCGAGAAACGCGGCGCGGGTGCTGCTGTTCCGCGCGTCGGAGCCGTCGGCCGGGTCGCCGCGCCCGGTCATGAACGCGATCACCAGCCAGAACGGCGCCATAGCCGAGGTGAGCAGCGTGACGCGCATGATCGGATCCGCGATGTTCCAGTCGGCGTGATAGGCGGTCCAGCCGAGTGCGAATGACAGCGCCGCGCCGAAGAGCGACGCGCCGAGACCCGCGGGCAGGGCGCGGCGAAAGAAGTAACAGACAAATCCGATCCCGGCGCAGATGAGCGGAATCGTATCGGCGGAACCGGAAGAGGGAGCGCCGGGTGATTGTGCAATGACGGCGAACAGGGTGAATGGGCTCCAGTTGAACATCGGCATTGCGCGCGACTGACGCGGATGAACTTCCGCCGACGGCCGGCGCGATCGCGCGCCGTCATGTGGCGGCAAACGAATGATCGCCGTCGCGTCGCCCTGCGGCCGTTGCGGCTCAGGGCTGCTCGGCGGTCACGATGTTATTGTATTCGAGGAGGGTTCCCTTGGCGCGTTCGACGTCGACCAGGGCGATATTGTAATTCACCGCGGCCTGGAGAAGCGCCCGCCGGCTGGCGGCCAGCTGCGACTGTGCATTCAAAATCGTATCGAGCTGCGGGGGGCTCTTGTTTTCCTGGCGCTCCTGGAGCGAGCGAAGATTCTCCGCCGCCGCCACCACGCCCTGGTAGCTGGGGCCCAGCTGCTCGAAATTGGTCTCGATGTTTCGCATCGCGACGCGGCAGTCAGTGATGATGTTGTCAATCGCCTGCTTGTAGCCAAGCACCGCCTGCGACTGCTGAAGCGAGGCGACGCGAATGCCCGCCCGCTCGGCGCGCTCGCCGAAGTTCCAGAGGAATTCGATGCCGACGAAATGGTCGGTGAAGTTGTTGGTGGTCATCTGGTCGAAGGCGCTGTCGCTGTTCTCGCCGAGACCGTTCATCGTCATGCGATAGATCGCGTCGAGCTGCGGCAGGGCCTGGTTCTTCGCGATACCCAGCGCGATGCGGGCGCTATCGACGGAGTAGCGGGCCTGAAGGATTTCCGGCCTGCGCTGAAGGGCGACTTCAACCGCCGCGAATCGATCGCGAACGACCTCGGTCGTCATCGGGCCGTCGACCGGAATGATCTCGTAGTCAGCGGAGAGCGGAAGCTCCTTGTCATTGAGCAGATTCAGGAGCTGGTCCTCCGCGTTGCGCACGCGGTTCTTCACGTCGATGAACGTGAATTCCTGCTGCTTGACGTTGGCCTCGCTGCGAAAAACGAGCGAGGTGTAGGCGTCAAAGTCCTTGCGGGCCTCGATCTGCTTATAGGTCTGGCGGGCCTGTGCCAGGATTTCGGCGCTGATGACGACGTCACGCCGCGCACCGACCAACTGCCAGTACGCCTGCTCGGTGTTGTTCAGGATCTCGATGACCCGGGCCCGGAACGCCTCCTGGTTGATCATGCGCTCATTCTTGCGAATGTTGATCTGCGATCGATTGAAGTCGATGCCGAAGTTCTTCAGGAGCGGCTGCCG
>CALLKH010000590.1 GCA_938008425.1 uncultured Planctomycetaceae bacterium
AAACTCCATCCACCGGCGCTCTGAGGCCTTGTGGTATTTGTAGGGCCCGCTCCGATCCAGTCGCCACCGAATTTCCGAATCCAGCACCGATTCAAGCATCGCTTCCCGGTCGCGTTTCGAGACGGCCAGCAGACCATCGATCATTGCGCCGGGCGACGAGATATCAAGGCGGGTAGGCGGCGGAGCAGGCGGTGCCTCCGGGTCGGCAATCTTCGTCACGACGGTCGGCGATTGCTCCTGTCGCTGGATCGCCTCGTCAGCGGACTTCGCCGCGCCGACGAGCGCGAGACCGGTTCCCGTCGCACACATCACCGGGCAGCCAACCAGCAACACCACCAGCAGCAGCGCGATCGCGAAGACCACGCCGATGGCAAACCCAAACCCTTGTGCCACACTGTTTTTTCCAGCCATGTACGAATCTCCGGCTCAGGTGCGCTATGCCGTTTCGTCACCGGCTGATGAGCCACAAGCCCACAATTCCGCCGAGCAAGACGCCGGCGGCGACGATCAGCAGTCGCCGCTCCAGCAGCTTGCGAACCTGCTCCTCATAGCGGGCGTTTCCTCGCGGCTCGTCAAACGGGGCGAGGGGCGCTTCCCGCCATCCACGCTGCGGATTTTCACCTTTTTTTGAATTATTTTTCAAGGCCCTTGACACCTAACCTCTCCCGAACTAATATGATTCCAGATTCGCACGAAGGCTGTTCGGACTCCGTGCGAATGCCGCCTCTAAACGGGTTCAGCGGTTGGCCAGGGAATCGCGTCGCCAAGGAGGGTGACCCCGCTGGACCTTTTCTCGGCCGGAGGCCACATGACGATTCGCAAGTCCCGTCACCTAAGCCGTGAGCCGTTTTATCGTCTGCATTTCAATGCGCCCGCCCGTCAAATCCTGCTGCTGCTCGATGAGATGTCGCTGGACAACCAGTGCCGCGTTGCCCACATGGTCAGCCGGTTTTTCGAGAAGTGCCCGGCCCCTTGGCTCCCGGCCGGGGCGACGCCTTTTTCCGGCCGCTCTTCTCATCGATCGCCTCGGCTAAAGCTTCATCGGCCGCCTGATCCGCCTCCGCCTTCGTCGCCGGACGAATGCGACTGAGCTCTGCCATCGCATCATCACCGAAGATCGCCTCAACGGTCGTGTTCAAGTATCGGCAAATCTTCACCGCGTCGATGGCGTTGGGGCACTGGCCCTCGCGCACGATCAGATAGAGCCGGTTCTTGGAGAACCCGAGCCGTTTGGAGATCAGCGACAGGTTGCGGTCATCCAGAAGCTTCGAGAGTTTTCCGGTCCACGTCATGCCGTGATTCAATCTGATCCGAGGCGAAAAATATATTTTTTCCTGCTTTTCCTATTGCCTTCCCGCTTTTGCGGGATTATGTTAGTAATTGTGATGAAGAAGCAGATCGCCATCACGGAGCAGGCCCACGAGCGGGCGAAGGCGAAAGCCGAGCGGGCGGGGATGAAGTTCTATCGCTTCGTCGAAGCCGCGCTGGAGGCATTCAATCCGCCGCCCATGAAAGCCGTGCGCCACTCGCACCGTGAGAAACAGACTGCCGGCTGATCCAAGCCGGCTCGACGGCGAATCACGCGGAGTGGTTTCGCGAGCCGTCACGAGTAGCGAAGCGGGCGCTTCTGAAAAGCCATCGCCCGGCTATCGCACTGACAACAGCAGCCGCCCGCCTTGGCACGTAACTGGGGCGGGCGGCGGTTTAGAAATCCCGAGCGGCCGGCCCATGCCGCCGCTCTGACGCAGATGGAAGCGACACCTATGCCTCGGGCGAAAAAGAATCAGGCGGCTCGCAGCTCAGAAAGTAATGGGCGAGCCATCGCACGAGGTCGGCGGACATCCCGGCGCGAATCAGCCCGATATACCCCAGCGAAGATACGGACCGTCGTAACATGGCTTCGTCAGATGCTCCTTCGCGTTTCGGCCTCCACTGCTCCCTTAGAACTGCTTCTGCGGCCGAGGCGATCCAGCCGCCGTGCACCCGATACAAGTGTTCCTCCTCGATCGACTTTATCGCCTCGCCCATGCCCAGGTAAATCCAGTAGTGAATGCGCGGCTGACAGTTCGCCGCCAGATACTCGCGTCGCTTCGAGATCGGGCGGCGAAGCGCCGCTGAAAAGACGCGGCGAATCATCGCCGACTCCTCAGGTGACTTCGGGGCAAGACCGTCGGCCAGGAGTAGCTCGACGTCCAGGCGATCGCGAGTCTCGTCATCAAAAAGCTCCACGAAGCAAGCAATTGAACACCAGTAAAGCGCCCGGCCTGAAAGAACGATCGGGCGACAGATTGAATGCTCAGCCATCGCAGCCTCCTTTGAGCCGCGATTCTAACGGATGAAAGAGTAGCGTGCGCCGAGTGGGCCTCGCAACGTGAAACGGAATGCAATTCCACGGCAGGGACGCCGAATCATGAACGATGAGCCGATCGAAATGACCTACGCATCGCAGCTCCTCGCCAAGATCGAAGCGGCCGACATCGCCACCATCAAGCAGCTCGCGTACTGGTCCGGCCTTCACGAGAACACGATTCGGGACTACCGCGACGGCCGCATCAAGCACTTCGGCTCGGAGTCGCGATTCTGGAATGCCGTGCTCGTCGGCATGAACGAGCGCACCGGCGGCCGGCCGCATCCCATCGTCTATGAAATCGTCGGCCTCTTCCTCCACTCGGTGCCGATGACGATCGTCACCTCGCCGGTTGGCGAAGTGCTCGATGGCCATTCGGTCGGCGGTGCGTGCAAGCGTCTCGGCGCCCTCGCACGTGATGTCGCCGCCGTGGCAGAGTCGATCGGCGAGATTTACGAGGATGGCCGCGTGGATGGCGCGGACGACCCCAGCATCGCGGAGTTTGTCGCCAAGGCCGACCAGCTCATCGCCCGGGTCTTCGGCCTCAAGGCGCTCATCGTCAAGGAGCGATCCGTCGCCGGATCAGGAGGGAAAGCGTCATGATCATCGGCAATATGCCATTCGGCCGGACCTCAATCGCCCGGCCCTGCGTCATCAACGACAAGTTCTTCTGTGAGTGCGGCGCGTCGCATTCGCGCGGGCCGGTCCTCGGCGGCGCGGCATCAGCCTATCGCTGCCTCGCCTGCGGCATCACGTCCCACGTGAATGCCGACTCAATATTCCTGGCTGCGGCACCCGGCGACTCAACCTCGCTGGTTGCGAGCGACGCGGCCCCACTCGCCGCGGATGGCGGCGGAGCGGGCGAAGGATCGCCCGACGACGCACGGCAGCAGGACGCCGCCGCCGCCGTCCGTGTTCCTCGTGGCCCCGTCGACTCGCGAGCCTTCGGCACGGCACCGCTCACCAGTGCCGACGAGGCCGCTCTAATGTTCCAGCGGGCCATCACCGACGCGATGAACGCCCGGTTCCTGCTTGCCGGCGGCGGGTATGACGTCAATCGCTACGGCGAATTCTGGTACATGGCGGACAACCTTGAGGCCATCGCCGGCGAGATCAAGTCGGCCCTGATGAAGAAGCTCCTGACCCGGCCGGAGAAGCCGGCCTGCCTGTCTGATAATGGAGGATTGAAATCATGAATTGCCCCCAATGCCACGAACCCATCGGCGCGGCGAACTACAAGCTCGGCGAGTGGAGCCCGATCGAAAACGAGCGCGGCGTCACCATCGGCGTCGAGCGTGAGATCAAGCTCCACTGCGGCCACTGCGGCACGTTCACCGCGACCCAGGACCAGGACAACCACATCACGAAGATCTCCGGCCCGATCGCCGGCCGGGCGGCACTGAGCAAAGCCGAATCGGATATCCCCGGCTGCCAGCGTGAATTCGTGCGTCTGTCCGCCTGACGCCGCATCGACACCCGCCCCGGCAAACGGGGCACAGCGATTCGAGAACCATGTCACAAATCGCACGACACATCGAAGCCGCAACCGCCGACGCCGATTGGCTGCCCGTCTCGATGGCGGCCTCGATGCTCGGCGTCAACGCCGGCGCGCTGCGTCGCAAGTGCGAGACGCACTTCGCCCGTCGCGGCCTCGCGAGGAAATCAGACGCCGGTGCCTGGCTCATCAGCCGCATGGCCGATCGAGGCCTTCGCCGCCCGATCGAACTGCATCAGCGCGACCTCGCCCAGATGGCCGAGCTTCGCGCCGCCGGCGTCCGCACCGAATACATCGAGCTGGCCGAGGCGCGGCGCGATATCGTCCGCGGCTTCGCCGCGTTCCGGCTCAAAAATGCCGGCCGAAAGAGCGAGGACGTGAAGGCGCTCTACGTCGGCGAGCTCGTCGTCACCGGCCTTGTCGGCCGCGATCGCCCGATCAAAAAGCTCAAGAGCCGCCAGCTCGCCAACCTGATGGCCGACTATGAACGCGGCGGCCTCGCGGCGCTGGTGCCGAACTGGGGCGGCACCAAGCAGAAATCCGAATCCATCGGCAAAGCCGCCTTCGCCCAGTTCATGACCTTCATCAGAAGCGGAGTGGCGAAGACCGTCCGCGATTCCTACCGCCTCACGCGGGGCGCGATGCTCTCCGAGCATCCCGACGATCCCGAATGGGCATGGCCGAGCTATCGCACGGTCCTTCGCGCCTACCAGGAAGTCCCGACCGCCGAGCGCGTCCTTCACGAAGAGGGGCCGCACAAGTTCCGGGCCAAGTGCCTGCCGAAGATCGCCCGAAGCTACGAGGACATCCCCGCCGGCACGCACCTCTGCGGCGACGTTCGCACGCTGGATTTCATGGCCCGCGTGCCCGACGGCGCGGGCGGCTGGAAGCGCTCCCGGCTCAAACTCACCGCCTGGCTCGACGTTCGCGCCCGGTTCCTGGCGGGCTGGTGCATCCGCGACGAGGCCAACAGCGACACGATTCTGGCATCATTCAAGTCCGCCTGCGAAACGCTTGAAACCATCCCCGCCGAGGTGACGATCGACAACGGCAAGGACTACCGCGCCGTCGGCGGCCGGGCGAAGCGAAATCGAACGTGGGACGAATTCGATTCGAAGCGCGTTCTGAGCGCCTTCGAGCGTCTCGGCATCGACGTCCACTACGCCCTGGTGAAGCATCCTTGGTCGAAGATCATCGAGCCGTGGTTCACGCGGGTCAGCGACCAGTTTGATAAATGGTTCCCCTCCTACTGGGGCGGCCGAACCGACAACCGGCCGTGGGATGCCGAGCGATGGACGCGCGAGCACATCCAGCAGCTACCGACCGAGCTTGAAGTCCAGGAGGCGTTCGCCGAGTGCCTCGCCGCGATTCATGAGGACGTGGTGCAGGGCGACGGCATGTTCGGCCTCTGCCCGCGTCAGGCCCTTCGTCAGTACTTCACGACGACGCCGCGGCCCGTTCATTCGAGCGTGCTCTCGCTGGTCTGCTGCCGAATGCACGGCCCGGTCAAGGTCAAGCGCGACGGCATTCGCCACGACAACATCTGGTACGGCAAGCACGATCAGGAAGTCTGGCAGCGCTTCGATGAAGAGGTCTGGTATCTCGCCGATCCCGTCGAGGCCGATCGCATCACGCTCTGCGATGCCAAAGGTGTGCCGCTCTGCGTCGCCTTCGCCGATCGCAATCTCGGCCAGACCCGCTCCGAAGTTCGCGCCGCCCAGCGGATGAAGCGAAGCGCCGAGCGCACGGTGAAGAAGTACGCCGACGCCCGCGACACGCTCATCGCGACGCCGCTTCAGCGGATTGCGCGGCTTCGCGCCGCCGAGGCGAAGTCCCGGCAGATTCCCGACGGCGATCTGCCGCCGCCGCCCCAGGCGGATGCGCTTCGCATCGTGCGGCCCGAGATCGCGGCGGCCGCCGAGCAGGTGGAACGCGCCGCCGGCGGCGAGGCCATCCGGCGGCTTCGCGACATGAATGCCGCCGCGGCGGCATTGAACAGCGGGGCGCGGCCGACCCATCGGATGCTCGACTATCTGGCGAGCGCGGAGGCCGACGACGCCGCCGAAACCGACAGACCCGCCCGGCGAATTGATATTCGCGAGCTCGGCGGGTCGGAGGAGTCGTCCGATGTCTGACGACGTGAACAAATCGAACCATGCGATGGATCGCATTCGCGGCGACGCGAGATTGGATGCAAGGATGCTCGACCCGGCAAAACCCGTCACGGACGAACAACGCGCCGCCGTCATTCGCGACCTCGTCGCCTTTCGCGACCGCAACCGAATCGACAAGAAGCCGATGTCCTGGGCGAAGCTTGGCGGCTACATCGGCGTCACGAGCTCGGTCCTCAGCGAGGTCGTCAAGGGAACGTACCAGGGCGACAACGACCGCGTCATCCGGCTGGTCGATCAGTTCCTCGCCGGCGAAGAGCAGCAGGGCAAAAGGCCGCAGATTCGGGAGTTCGTCCGGATTCGGATCACCGAGTTTATCGTCGGCGCGATCAATGAGACCCTCAAGCGCCGTTCGATCGGCGTCATCACCGGCGAGCCCGGCTCCGGCAAGTCGAAGCACGCCGAGTGGTTCTGCGACGGCCACGATGGCGCGGTGCTCATCACCGCCGACGATTCGGACAATGACGCGAAGTTCGTCATCGACAAGTTGCACGAGGCGCTCAAGCTCGGAACGTTCGTGCCTTCAGCCCGCCAGAAGAAGCGGGAAATCGAGTCCTACCTTCGCACCCACCTGAACACTGTGATCATGGTCGACGAGGCCCAGAAGCTCACCAGCGACGCGCTGGAGATTCTCCGGTCGTTTCACGACAAGAGCGACCCGGAAGGGCGGCGCAACGTGCCGGTCATCCTCTGGGGTGATGACAAGTTCTACAAGATCATCGTCGGCTCGCGCGGCGGCGTTCGAACCCCGCTCAGTCCGCAAATCACGAGCCGGATGTATCCGGTGCTCTCGCTCGATTCGCAGTGCTTCGAGCACGACGGCGACGGCCAGGCGGTGCCGAGCTCGGTTTATTCCAAGGAGGACATCGAGCGGATCGTCCGGCAACAGCGATTGAAGCTCGTGCGCTCCGACGCGATCGCGTGGGTGGTTCGCCTGGCGAACCTCAACGAGCGCGGCCGGCTGCGTCTGGCGGCCCGCGTGATTGAAATCGCGATCGACACCAAGCTCGGCAATCAGGTCACGGTGGGCGATCTGGAGGCGGCGCTCGAATTGTTCGTGCCGGCCGACTATCGCGCCATCATGGAAGAAATGAGAACGGCCGCGAAACAGCCGCGGGCCATTGCGGCGGTGGGATAGCGCGTCATGGCGTATGAGGTCTTCAAGACAGTTCGCAACGGCGTGTTCGTCACCCCGGGCCACGTGCGCATCGCGAAGCTTGGCCGCGCCCGGTTCTGCCTGGAAGACATCCGCCATGTCGGCATCGTGACGCACGCGACGGTCTTGATCGATCGCAAGGCGCGGCGGATCGGGCTTCGCGCCCCGCGGGAGGGCGAGTCGCCGATGCTGGTGAGGCAGTCGGCGGCCGAGCTCAAAACGGCGGACATCTGGATCAGCGGCGCGCTTCAGGCGATCGGGGTCTCGATTGCCAGGGGCGGCAAAACGCTGCCGATCGAGGTGGGAGACGGCGTGCTGTCGATCGAATTTCCGGAGCAGGTCCCATGAGCCGCGACGCCGAGCGTCAACTGTTGGAATGGCTCGCGGCGAACCAGCCGAGGTTCGTCGCCTATGCCATGTCGATCGGCGCGGCCTACTCGCTGGCGCTGATCTCGTGGTGCCGTCAGGGCGGCGGCGAGTTTCCGCTGACCCTCGGCCAGTTCCGGCGTGTCGCGCGTTACGCCCACACGACGGGTTACCTGACGGAGTGGCACGGCGCGCCGCCGACGGTGAAGGCGGACGCCCGCGGCCAGCAGTTCTTCGAATTCGTCGCCGCCTGATGAGGCGGCCAGG
>CALLKH010000591.1 GCA_938008425.1 uncultured Planctomycetaceae bacterium
GAATTCCGGACCAGTCCGCCGCTGAGAGGTCTGATGGAACGGCGTTCTCGTTGGCAGCGACTGGAATGGCTGTCATCACCAACGTCGCCCCGACGACCATCAGACTCACGGCTCGACTGAGCGGCAAGAATGTTCCTTGTAAGATTGCAGGTATCCGATTCGTGACAGGGATTGGTGTGGGTGGTTGGGTCATGATCGAGCCTTCCGTTGAGTCTGTCTGACGGAGCGGATTTGGTGACCAGCCTTGACCGGACACGCGGGTCTCGGACTGAAGGAGGCACGGTAGGACCGGGAGGTTGGCGGTTTTCTGCCTGTGAATTCCTCGTGTCGCGCTTTCGAAACCTGAACCACACGCTTCACAAACGTGCGGAGGATCTCTCTCGAACCTGAATTCTGATTGCGAATCGAGGGCGATTTCGCAATACGATGGGTTCTATTCGATTTGTCGAGTGTACTTACCCGAAGACACTGTCGTCCTATTTTACAGATTCCCAGGTGTCCGGCTTCAGTGAAGTTGAATGAAAGGCGGCGCTGAGTGCCTTGGCGTGTCGGCGGGTGTCAATTTGTACCAGGACTGAAGTCAATTTGAACAAGACCCTTGAAACGCGCGGGCCATTGGGTGGGGCGTCACGCTATGTTTGAATGGACCGTAGCGTTAAGAAGACGGAATGACCTCGCTTAAGGTATCTTAAGTACGGACAACTTGCGCAGACTTTTCTTCATCGGCATGTATGAACTGACGCCCGGCCGTCACTGCGCCTTCTTCACCTCAACGCCGAGCTGCTGTTTGTCGAAATATCCCTTCAGCACGCCGAAGTTTTCAGCCTGTATCGCCTTGTTGTCGAAGTCCAGATTCCCGCGATAGTCGGCCTTCTGCTGCTGCATCTGCTCGCGGGCACGCTTGCTCGATTCGGCGGCGATGCGCTCCGCCAGGCGCGTCGCCTCGATCGTATCGCTGCGATAGAAGGCGAAGTGGCCTCCGGAATCCCGGGCGATGGCGGTCGGGGCGCCGCGGACGTTTTCGGCCAGGAACATGCCGCGCAGGTCGGAGTCACCGCTGACGAAGCTGCTCATCCCGGTGCCGATCACCTTGACGTGCACATTCTTGACACCGCTGCGCGACAGCGCGTCGACCACGCTCACGCGGGCCCGGTCGCCGCCGACATCCTCCTGCACCTCGACCGCAAGTGGCGTCACGAGCACGAGGCCGCTGGCGAAGAGGTCGCCGCCGCGGCAGATGACGAGGTATGCGCCGTCGGTCTCCGCCTTGCCATTCGCGCCCTTGATCGCGACCTCGATCGGCACGCGCAGGCTCTTGTCGACGAACACCGAGGCCTCGTCCAGCGATACCGGCTTCTCCAGGATCGGCTTGATGCCCGCGAGATTCACGGCCGTGATCTGGTTCAGGTTCTTCTCAAGCAGCGCCAGCTTCATCAGATCGACGCGATAGACTTGCAGCACTGCGGACTTCAGATTGCGGTAGTCGATCTGCACAAACGGGCTCTCGTACTTCCGCGAGACGCTGGGATCATCCACCGCCATCGATCCGCCGGTGGCCGCTCCGGAGCGCGTTCGCATGTACCGCGCCCACTCTTCGCTCTCGCGATAGCCGCCGGTATCAGGATGGAAGATCGTCACCTCGGGCAGGCGCACGAACTTGTGCTCGAAGTGCTCCACCGCCTCAGAGGCGTCGGAGAATTGCGTCTTCACCTTGCTGTAGAACTCGATCGCCTTGTCGATCTTCGACTGGGCGTGGTAGATCTGTCCGGCGATGTAGAGCGCCAGCCACCGGTTGGCGCTCGGACGCTCGACACCCTGATCGTCGATGTACGTCGAGTCCGCCACCTGGAGTGCGAGCCCCAGCGCCTTGTCGAATTCACCCAGGCTGAAGTACGCCAGCGCCTGCATGTACCGGAAGCGATCGAGCCACCGGCTCTTTGGGAAGACGCGAATCATCTCGGCCGTTCGGGCGACGACGGTTTCGAAGTCGTCCAGTTCGAGATACGCGTTCACCAGTGAATACGACGCCTCGTCGGCCGCCGGACTCTCCGGGTAGAGCGTGACGAACGTCTCCAGCATCGCGATCGTCTCGGCCAGGATTCTCGTTCGCGTGACGGGCGTCGCCTTGTCCGCGCCATTTCGTCGCGTCCGCAGGGATGCCCATTCATCCGCCTTGGCGTAGAGCACCTGCGACGTCGCGAAGAAGACCGACTCCACTTGCGGCGTATCGGGATACTCCCGCCAGAGCCGGACCAGGAAGTCGATGCCGTCGAGGAACCGGCCTTCCTGCTGAAGGGTGCCGCCCACCGCCGTTTCGCGGGCGAACGACGAGTCGGCCGTCGCGCGGTAGATCACGCAGGCCCGTTCGGCCTGACCGGTTGCGGCGTAGGCCTCCGCGACGCGGACAATCTCGCCGAACGGAATGACGAGATCGGCATACTTCTCCTTGAGTATCTCAAAGTAGTTCACGATCGCGTCGTTGTCGTTCTGGCGCAGGGCGCACGTGAGCAGCATCCGGATCGAATCGCGGTAGGTGTTGTCCTCCAACGACCACGGGCCGGCGATCAGCTCCTTGAGGAAGCCGGCGGCCGTCACGAAATCGGCGTCGTCGAAATTGAACCGGCCGAGGTCGAAGAGTTCATCCGGCGTCATTCGGTATTCATCGGGGCTGTTCACGTCGCGCGGCAACACTGCGAGGGTCTGGCCGTCGTCGTTGAGATGGAACACGTCGGGTCGGTAGAGGCTGCGGGCGATGGTCGGCGGGAGCCGGTACTCGCCCGGCGTGGCGGCCACCATCTGATACGAGAGGTCTCCGAGATAGTCCTTGTTGCCGTAGTAGAGGGTGAGCTGGTTGTTGGCGTAGTCGTAGGAGAGGTAGTGTCCCGCAAGGGTGTCGGTCAGCAGGCGGAAGCCCGCGGGGATCGACTCCTGCACGACGAAGTAGTCGCGGTCCGGCGCCTCGATCCGCGAGGAATTCAGGCGCGAGCTGCTGGTGCTGACGGAGACGACGGTTCCGACGGGCACGCATTTCGCGGTGTTGTGGAAGCTGTCGTAGCGCGAGGCGGTCACGAATCCCCGGCGAATCTGCCGGCCGCGATATTCGAGCTGCGGCGGCTGGATCGTTCTGGAGTTGACCCAGATGGTCTGGTTGCGGGCCTCCTTGCTGGTCGGATAGCGCGATTTGAAACCGGAGAGCGTCACGGCGTAGGCACACTCGCCCCGGCCGCTGAAGCTGAGGTCGATGCGCTGCCGACCGGGCTTCACCTGGTCGCCCGTGTATCGCAGCAACATGGATCCGCTTTCGTTCGATGAAACGGTGCCCGCCGGCGTTCCGTTGACCGTCAGCAGCATCTTGTAATTCGCCCGTTCCTTTTCGCCGCGGGCGTAGTAGGTCGCCAGCGCCGCGATGACCGGGCCCTTGGCCTTGTGCGGGCGCCAGCCGTCGGTGCGGGCGGTGGAGGCCAGATAGGCGACCATGTGCGGCACGCGATCGGCGCCGGCATTCGCCTGGAGCTGGGCAAGGAGTGCCATCGCGGTGACTTCCAGCTCGCTCTGCATCCACGCGGAGTTGCCGTCGCAGCGAATCTCGAAGAGCCGCTGGGTTCCGCGCTCGGTTTCCTTCGACTTGGTCGCCAGCAGTTCGAGAACCTCGTTGGCCAGCGCCATTCGATCGAGCTTCGTGAAGATCAAGGCGAGGTGCGCGAGGCCGGAGGTGCTGAGGTCCTCCCGGTTGCGATAGAGCCGGTTGGCATGGCTGAAATCGATGTCGCTGATCCATGCCAGCCCGTGCAGCACGACGGCCTTGAGCTCGGTCTGATGGATCGGCGCATCCGAGAACGCCTTTTGCAGATAGGCTTTCAGGCGTCCGACGGCCTTCGAAGATGCCGCGTGGCCGTTGTACTTCGCCTTGCCGAGGCTCCACGCGACGGCCGCACTGGTCCACGGGTTCGATTCGCCGTTCTTTCCGCACCACGGCCAGCCGCCGTCGTCGTTCTGGGCTGCGAGGAGCTGCCCGGTGAGGCTCGCCACGCGCTCGTCGAGCAGCGTCGCATCGGCCGACGCATGGGCATCCTCGGAGGCGGCGTTGGAGTTGATATAGTCCGAGGCGTAGAGCGCGCCGAGGAGCACCGAGGCGGTGTCGGCGTGGGTGCGCGGCGGCATGGCCCGCCAGTCGTAGAGGCTCTTGTCGATTTCGCGCCAGCGATCGCCGGTTTCGAGGGCCTCTTCGATGAGCCAGCGCTGC
Organism: uncultured Planctomycetaceae bacterium; assembly: GCA_938008425.1. Classification (GTDB taxonomy): domain Bacteria; phylum Planctomycetota; class Phycisphaerae; order UBA1845; family UTPLA1; genus JADJRI01. Next base: position 4,244 of record CALLKH010000591.1, read on the forward strand.
ATGCTGCTGCCGACTGCGACGGTGAGTTCGAGGTCGTGATAGCTTTCGTCGCGACCGGCCGGCGGCAGTTCGATCTCGACGAAGTCCGAGTCCTTGGCCACGCCGGCGATATGCGTTTCAATTCGAAGGCCCCACGGGCGAATGGGAATGTTCTTGGTTAGCGTGTCGGTGAGCGGGGCTTTGGGCTGCGCTGCGGTTGCGTTCGCGCCGCCGGTGTCGGCGTCTTTTTGAGGCTCGCCGGTTTCGGCGGTTAGCGTGAGGGCGATTTTTTCGCCGGCGGGCACGTTGATCGTGTCGAACTCGACGTCGAACACGCCGCCGGATTTGGAGTCGATCCGGCGCTCGCCCGAGGCGACGGGCTCGCCGTTCGGCCGCGTCGCCTCGTACCTGACGATGATCTCGCCATTGAACGGCACGAGGCAGTGAACCTGCGCCTTCGGCGTGAACCGGTCGCCCTCGATCAGGTTGGGCGGCGTCGTCCATTCGACGAGAAACTCGTTCTTGCTGAGCACCTCGGCCTTGCCGTCGCCGACGATGGTCTCCTTCGTCGCGCCGCGGGCGATGAGTGTCCAGCTCGTGCTCGTGTCGGGCAGGGTGATCGTGACCGATGCCTTGCCCGCGGCATCGGTGACGACGTGCGGGTTCCAGTAGGCGACCTCGGGGTAGTACATCCGCGGCGGGACGGTTTCGATCATCCTGCCGAGCTGGAGATCGAGCGCGGCATTGCTGAACGAGCCGCTCTTGAAGACGGTCTGGCTGTATTCGAAGACCTGGTTCTGCACGCGGCGGTTGAAGATTTCGCGGCCGAGCGTGGCGTCGTCGGTGCGCATGAGGCCGGGGAGTTCTTCCTGCTCGTCGTCGCTATCGCCGCCGCCGCCGAATAAGCCGGCACTGCGTCGGGCGCCTCCTGCGCCTCCACCGCCTTGAAAAAACCGACCACCGCCGAGGCCGCCGGCACGGTCCTTTTGCAATCGGATTTGTCCTGCGCGAAGTCTCGAGGCCGCGTGCAGAGTTCGACGACCAAGAGTTTCTTCTTCTTTCGAACCCAGCTCATCCTGCTCGCTGAGCGGTTCGTAGGCTGCATCAAGATTGATATCCGCGAACCGTTCACCGGGTGCCCCCTCAATCCGAGATTCGATCTCCTGAATGTCGCCTGGCTTCCCTTCGAGGACCCAGAGGCCATTATTTGGCGTGACCTTGACGGACTTATTGGTAAG